>NZ_JAUGZK010000006.1:0-236280 GCF_036327005.1 Alkalimonas mucilaginosa | reverse complement strand
GGGCGTTCTATAAGTCACGACTGATCCCCACTGAGATCTATCACGCCCATTTGCTGAGCCCTAAACAGCTCGCTAAGGTAATCGTTGTCGCCGCGAGCCCTTTCCTGCAACGCACGCAATTTCATCTCTTGAACGGACGCAAGGAGCCTGGGATGGCTTGTCCAATCACCATCAAATTGGATGTCCAAAGGTATGCTCTGTGAATTCGGCTTGATGAATAGATTATTGAGCAGGTTGATCTGATGGCGCTGCTCCTTTCCATTAACAGAATCTACGTTTCCCGTCGTGCTCGGGTCAATTATTACACTGCCGTTCTTGAGTAGGACTATTTTTCCGTTTGAGATGTCAACGCGCTCCCAGCCCTTCTTGTGACGAAGTAGGTTGGCAATTCTCTTGCTCCTTTCCCTGTGGTGCTGTTCGGTGTTCTTTGGGCACTGCCGGAAGTTCATTCCCCGAACTAGCCTAGCAATGCTCCCGCAACGCTGGAGAAATTCCACGATTGATGTAATGTCCAACTGCCCCGTGTCATGTACGACGGCGAGCCCGTGAGTACCGTAAGCCGCATAGACAGCGCATGACTCGACCTGCTCTGTGTAAATACCCTCTGCATCAGAAGCGGCTTCCGCGAGAAAGCCGCCACCATCCTGTGTAATTTCACGATACAACGTAGATTCCTCCGAACGATGCAACAAAATATTGTGCGACTCTCTTTGCCCAACGCATTGCTCACCGGAAAATTGGGAGCGCCAGCGAGTAATTTTTCCGGTGCAGTAACTTGTTAGCAGCAAACACCGCACTTTCGCGGCCTTGCCGCCACGCGATGTTGACCGAAGCCACTGCACTCATAAATTAAAAAACTAACCAGCCAAGTGTGATACAACGAAATGGCTGGAACCTTAAAACTTGCTACAAGCGGAGCAAATGAACCAGAGAAACAACGCTACCGCCCTCGCCGCCAGCGACTAACCCACAAACTGGCGGACTTTGTGTTTTGGCTTACCGGCTTAGATAACGAAACGCGAGCAATGCCAGAACAGAAAACCTTTACAACCCTAAACACCCAGAAAGCTGCTAACGCCCCGCAGCACGCGCGGCTTTGTAGTGAAGGCGAAGCCGCAACGAAAAAGCCGTCGCCGTGCCTGCGATTGTTAAGTGTTTACTCGAATTCATAGATGAATGTATAGGTGCAGTCACCCAAAGGAGGGCCTGGGCTAAACTTTCCGGCCCTTAACGTCACCATTGCTGACCGTTGAAATGGCTTGCACCTGTCCTCTTCAATACTTGGCCTAATATTAGAAACCTGTCCCGATTCATCCAGGTCGAAAATGAGACCAACGCTACATGCTCCTTCACGAATAACTGTATGCTGGGCATGCAACGAAGCTGGAAATCGGGGAGCATCAACCTCGAGAATTCGATGATCGCATGTCTCTGAGGCAACACTTCCTGCGAATGGAATAAGTAGTGTTAGTAAAAATACTCTGCCCATGGTTGATTACACTTAACGCAAAGCTTTGGGGCGGCTGCAGCGCAGCGTAAGCCGTCCCAGCCACGACAGTGGCGACAATAGCGCCTTGTTAGCAGTGCGTGTGCTGCCACAAATACTTAACTGGAATGCTTTTTAACTAAAAAAGTAAACTTTTGATCGTTAAAGTTAAATTCTGCTGGTTGGTCAAGCTCTAAGACAACCTCTGCTTCGCTTTTGTAAGCCCCACCTGCAAAATCAAAGTTAACTAAAACCTGACTATCTGTTTTTTTACTCACTACAACCGCAAAGCTCTGCACTTGCTCGTTTGAAAAAGATGCACTTTTGCCTTCATCAACACGGAAAACTAGCTCGCCAAAGTATTCTGTACCGGCACTGTAAGAAGCGGAAACGTCATAGGTTTCCGCTGAAACAGCTAGACTCATTCCTAAAGCAACTGCACTGAGTAGTAATTTCTTCATCTTTTACTTCCTTTTAAGGTTGGGGGTTAATTGCACTGCTAACAGCTTAATAGTTTGGAAAATCCCTTCTTTCCCCGCGGGATTCTCCCTTCTTTCTTTTTCAAATTTCTCCAATCTATCGAACTCATGCTGCCTAATCAACAATTTAATTACACTTAAGAAGGTTTCCGTTGAGGAAAGCGGGGATTTTCCATGCAAGTAGCATCTTTACAGGTATTTCACTTACCGCTGATAATGCATACAGTGTTTTTGTGGTGTTTTTCATGTCGCCAAGTCGGCAATAAGCAACGACCACTAAAGAGATTGACGAAGTCGGCTGCTGGTATGGGGGCGGCAAAAGCCGCCCCAGTTGCCGCTCTATCCCTAGACAGCAAATTTCTTTATAATAGCGCGCTCAAATTCCTCGTCGTTCAACCAACGGAAAAAAGCCTATGTTGATCCTGCGTGGTGCACCTGCACTGTCAGACTTTCGAATCCGCAAACTGATGGACCAATGCCAGCGTCTGGCGCTGCCGGTTACGGAAATTTACGCTGAGTTTATGCACTTTGCCGAGCTAAGTGCCGCTTTGACTGCAGAACAGCAGCACACGCTGGAGCAACTGCTGACTTATGGCCCGGCGCTGGCCAGTCATGCCCCGCAGGGCTTGATGCTGTTGGTGACACCACGGCCAGGCACTATTTCGCCCTGGTCGTCCAAAGCGACTGACATTGCCCATAACTGTGGTTTGTCGTCGGTGGTGCGGCTGGAACGGGGCGTTGCTTACTATGTGCAGTGCAGCGAAACCCTGACCATCAGCCAGCAGGACTCATTAAAAGCTCTGCTGCACGACCGGATGATGGAAGCGGTGTTTGATAGCCTGGAAGCGGCCGAGCAATTGTTCCTGCACGGCGAGCCGGCACCACTCAGCTCGGTGGATATTCTGGCCGGTGGCCGCGAAGCCCTGGTCGAGGCCAACAGCAGCATGGGGCTGGCACTGGCCGACGATGAAATCGATTACCTGGTCAGCAACTTCCAGCAGCTGGGCCGTAACCCGAACGACATTGAACTCTACATGTTTGCTCAGGCCAACTCCGAGCATTGCCGGCATAAAATTTTCAATGCCGACTGGACCATCGACGGCCAGCAGCAACCCAAGTCGCTGTTCAAGATGATCAAAAACACCTTTGAGCAGACACCGGATTACGTGCTGTCGGCTTACAAAGACAATGCTGCGGTGATGATTGGCTCGGAAGCCGGTCGTTTCTTCCCGGATGCGACCACCCAGGAATACAACTACCATCACGAGCCGATCCACATTCTGATGAAGGTGGAAACCCACAACCACCCAACCGCCATTTCTCCTTACCCGGGCGCGGCTACCGGCTCTGGCGGTGAAATCCGCGACGAAGGCGCGACCGGTGTGGGTGCTAAGCCCAAAGCCGGCCTGGTTGGTTTTTCAGTATCGAACTTGCGTATTCCGGGCTTTGAACAGCCGTGGGAAACCGATTTTGGCAAGCCAAGCCGCATTGTCAATGCGATGGACATTATGCTGGAAGGCCCTTTGGGCGGCGCTGCCTTTAACAACGAATTTGGCCGACCGAATCTGGTGGGGTATTTCCGTACTTACGAGCAACAGGTCAACAGCCACAACGGCGTGGAAGTGCGCGGTTACCACAAGCCGATTATGCTGGCCGGTGGTCTTGGCAATATCCGTGAAGACCATGTGCAAAAAGGCGAGATGAAACCAGGCTCCAAGCTGGTGGTGCTGGGTGGCCCGGCGATGAACATCGGTCTGGGCGGCGGTGCTGCTTCTTCGGTGGCGTCCGGTCAGTCGGCGGAAGATTTGGACTTTGCCTCGGTGCAACGGGAAAACCCGGAAATCGAACGCCGTTGTCAGGAAGTGATCGACCGCTGCTGGCAGCTGGGCGATGCCAACCCGATTTGCTTTATCCACGATGTCGGTGCCGGTGGTTTGTCCAACGCCTTCCCGGAGCTGGTGAACGATGGCGGCGTCGGTGGCCGTTTTGAGCTGCGCAAAGTACCGAACGATGAGCCGGGCATGTCGCCACTGCAAATCTGGTGCAACGAGTCGCAGGAACGCTATGTGATGGCGATCCCGCCCGAGCGTCTGGCAGTGTTTGAAGACATTTGCCGCCGCGAGCGCGCGCCTTACGCAGTAGTGGGGGAAGCCACCGCCGAGCAGCATCTGGTGCTGTCGGATCAGCATTTTGGCAACACGCCGATTGATTTACCGCTCAATGTATTACTGGGTAAAGCGCCGAAAATGCATCGTGACGTTGCAAGCAGCCAGACGGCCGGCGAGCCGTTGCAACTGGATACCGTGACTGTGGCCGATGCCACCGAGCGGCTGCTGCGCTTACCGACCATTGCCGAGAAAACTTTCCTGATCACCATTGGCGATCGCTCTGTGACCGGTTTGGTGGCGCGCGATCAGATGGTGGGTCCCTGGCAGGTGCCGGTGGCCAACTGTGCGGTCACGGCAGCCTCGTACGACAGCTACCACGGTGAAGCCATGTCGATGGGCGAGCGCACCCCGCTGGCTTTGCTGGATTTTGGTGCCTCTGCCCGGATGGCAGTGGCCGAAGCCATCACCAACATTGCCGCCACCGATATCGGCGAACTGAAACGGATTAAACTCTCCGCCAACTGGATGGCCGCTGCCGGTCACCCGGGCGAAGATGCCGGCCTGTACCAGGCGGTCAAAGCCATCGGTGAAGAGCTCTGTCCGGCGCTTGGCCTGACCATACCAGTGGGGAAAGACTCAATGTCGATGAAAACCCAGTGGCAACAAGATGGCGAGCAAAAAGCCGTTACTTCGCCATTGTCCTTGGTGATCACCGCCTTTGGCCGGGTCGAAGATATTCGCAAAACCGTGACGCCACAGCTGCGCACCGACTGCGGTGACAGCAGCCTGTTGCTGATTGATTTGGGCCAGGGCCAAAACCGCCTGGGTGCCTCCTGTCTGGCTCAGGTGTACCAGCAATTGGGGCAGGAAGTGCCGGATCTGGCGTCGCCAGAGCTGCTGCAACACTTCTTTGATGCGATGCAGCAACTGGTACGTGAGCAGCAAATTCTGGCTTACCACGACCGCTCCGATGGTGGTTTGTTGCTGACACTGGCCGAAATGGCCTTTGCCGGTAAGGCTGGCTTTGACGTTGATATCGCCGCGCTGGGTCAGAATGACTTGGCGGTGCTGTTTAGTGAAGAGCTGGGCGCTGTGCTGCAAGTCAGCAACGACAAGCTGGCGCATGTGCAGCAAGTATTAGCGGATCATCAGCTGGCGGCCTGTAGCCATCTGCTGGGGAGCGTCAGCAACAGCGATGACATTCTGGTGCGTCGTGGCGATGCCCTGGTGTATCAGCAAAGCCGGACCAAGCTGCGCTGCATCTGGGCCGAAACCACCTATCAGATGCAGGCGATGCGGGACAACCCGGATTGCGCGGAGCAGGAATTCGCTGTCAAAGCCGATCAGGCCGATCCTGGCCTTAATACCCGCCTAACCTTTGATCTGAACGCCGATATTGCCGCACCTTACATTGCCAAAGGCGCTGCGCCTAAAGTCGCGATTCTGCGCGAGCAGGGCGTCAACTCGCATCAGGAAATGGCCGCGGCCTTTAACCGGGCTGGGTTTAGCGCCATCGATGTGCATATGAGCGACATTCTGGCTGGCCGGCGTCAATTGAGCGACTTCGATGGCCTGGTGGCCTGTGGCGGTTTCTCCTACGGCGATGTATTGGGCGCCGGTGAAGGCTGGGCCAAGTCCATTTTGTTCAATGCGCAGGCGCGCGATCAGTTCGCGGCTTTCTTTCAACGTGACAATACCTTCTCGCTTGGGGTGTGCAACGGCTGTCAGATGATGTCGAACCTGAAAAGCCTGATCCCGGGCGCCGGGCTGTGGCCCCACTTTGTGCGCAACAAGTCCGAGCGCTTTGAAGCACGCTTTAGCCTGGTGGAAGTGCAGGAAACGCCATCGCTGTTCTTTAGCGGTATGGCCGGTTCCCGCATGCCGATTGCCGTCTCGCACGGCGAAGGCCATGCCGAATTTGCCAATCAGCAAGCCTTTGCTGCCGCCAACGACAGTGGCACCGTAGCGCTGCGCTATCTGGACAACTTCGGCCGTGTGACTGAGCAGTACCCAGCCAACCCGAATGGCTCACCGGCCGGTATTACCGCTTTAACCAGCCGTGATGGCCGCGCCACCATTATGATGCCGCACCCGGAGCGGGTATTCCGCACCGTGGCCAACTCCTGGCATCCGGATGACTGGCAGGAAGACAGCCCCTGGATGCGGATGTTCCGCAATGCCCGGGTCTGGCTGGGCTAATGCTGTGATTGAAAACCCGCGCTGGCGCGGGTTTTTGCTATTTGGGGGGAATCAAAGCATGCAACGAATAGGTCGGGTGTTACGCACTGTGCTGCTGTTGCTGCCAGTGCTGTGGCTGCTTAGCAGCTGCAGCGATGCGGTGCTGGAAGTGCCGATAGCCAAGCTGGTGGCAGAGCCCGAACGCTTTCATGGCCATGTGGTGGTGATCACCGGTCAGGTGCGCTCCTTTGATGAGCCCAGGCATTATTGGCTGGAAGACGATGCCCATCGCAGGGTGGGCATTCACCCGGAAACCCTGGTACAGGATTTGGTCGGGCAGCAGGTTCGGGTGAGGGGCCGCTTTACTGCCAGCCCCAAGGAAGGCCGCCGGATCCAGGTGCATCAATTGATCCGGCTGCCTGAGCAGAGTAATTAGAGAAGATTGAATGGAACTAACGGCAAACCAAAAAGACTTATATCCTCAGTGCAAATTGAGTTGGGTGAAAAAATTGCGTTTGATTTATTAACAACTGAGTGCGTTAATGCTTGTTATGCCAAGTTGCTCTGTTGATTGCAGCTTGGGCCTGCGTTTTAAACGCAGACAAAGTACTAGGATAATGTTTAGCATCAGGACTGCCGATGAATTTACAAAAAAAAATCTATTTGATGTTGGGAGGCTTGATTGCGCTGGTCGCCGTGATTGCAGCCGCAGGCATTTTTTTTAACCAGCGCGTTCAGATGCAGGCAACTGCAGAATCGATACGCCAGGATGCAGTTGCGAATGTCACCTCATTATTGTCTGTTACAGACAGCATCATGTCAGAACGTGTGCGCAGCAGTATGCGTTTATTAATGGAACGCGGTGAGTCATTGGGAGACGCCAGTCAGGGCGGGGCTGTTAGTGTGAATGGGCGGATGGTTGCCGAGCTGTTGCTGGGCGAGCAGGGGCTGGCGAACCGTTTCGAGTTGGTCGATGGTGTTACCTCTGTAATGGGAGGTACTGCGACGCTGTTTTCCAGAAGCGGTGATGATTTTGTGCGCGTATCCACCAATGTGATCAATCAAGGCCAGCGAGCCATTGGTACCCTGCTGGATCCTCAGGGGGCAGCCATTCGGGCTAACCGGGAAGGCCGTGCTTTCTATGGACAGGTGGATATCCTTGGAAACCCTTTTTTGACAGGGTATGAACCGATTCGCAATGCTGCGGGTGAAGTGATTGGGATCTGGTATGTGGGGTATTCGGCAGATTTACAGTCCTTGCAGGAGGTGATTCAGCGCACACACATTCTGGAGCAGGGGTTTATTGCTTTGCTTGATGGACAAGGGCGTGTCCGCTTGCATTCCGGTCATATGGATGCGGAGGAAGTTAG
The DNA here is from genome assembly GCF_036327005.1 of Alkalimonas mucilaginosa. Taxonomy (NCBI): domain Bacteria; kingdom Pseudomonadati; phylum Pseudomonadota; class Gammaproteobacteria; genus Alkalimonas; species Alkalimonas mucilaginosa. The sequence continues at coordinate 228,659 of NZ_JAUGZK010000006.1, read as the reverse complement.
CAGTATCCTTAAGGCTCCCGGCCATTGGCATGTAGAAACTTCGACCTTTACACCCTGGGGCTATCAGATTGCCACAGGCATCTCGACCCAAGAGGTCCGGTCAATCGCCCTGGCAAATTCTGTGAAAGCCGTGTTGGTGATCATGGTTGCAGCCTTGCTGATTATGATGGTACTGGGTGCTTTGATTCGGCGTCAGGTGATTGTACCGATCAATCAGACGGTGACTGTGCTCTCAGGGATTACTGAAGGCGAGTCTGATCTGACCCAGCGCTTTAATTCAACAAGCCAGGACGAAATCGGAGCGCTTGGGCGTGGCTTTGACCGTATGCTGACGCGCCTTCAGGAGATGGTTCGCAGTATTCGTCAGTCCATGCACAGTGTGGTTCAGTCGCTGGAATCACTGCATCAGCGAGCTGCTAGTTCTGTATCGGCGGCAGATCAACTGGATAGTGAAACCGAGCTGGTCGCGACCGCTATCAACGAAATGGTGTGTACGGCTGAAGGTGTAGCTGTACATGCTCAACAAGCCGATCAGGCGACCCAGGATGCAAGCCAGCGTGCTGAGGCGGGGAGTTTGTCTTTGGAAAAGCTGAGTCGCAATATTACGGATCAGTCCTCACACAGTCAGAGTTTAATTGGTGTGACTGAAGAGTTACGCTCTGCCAGCGAGGCTATTTTTTCAGTCCTTGAAGTCATACGGAATGTGGCAGAGCAAACCAATCTGCTGGCGCTGAATGCGGCAATTGAAGCTGCCCGTGCCGGAGAACAAGGTCGCGGTTTTGCAGTGGTTGCGGATGAAGTCCGTGGGCTTGCGGGTCGTACACAGCGTTCTACAGATGAAATCCGTGTCATGATCGATCGTCTGGACAAGGGGGTGAGTCAGGCGGTTGAACTTATGCAGGATAATCAGGCGCTGGTCAATACCAATGTTGACCTGGTCGCTGAGGCTGGTGAGTCATTCCGGGCTATTGTCACCAGTTTGAATGGAGTGCAGCAAGTAACGGCCGAGATTGCCAGTTCTGCAACAGAGCAAAGCCAGGTTGCCGGCGATATTAACCAGAACATCGTTCGTATTCGGGATCTGGCCACTCATAACCTGAACACACTTCGTGAGGTCGATGCATCAACTGTTGAGTTTCAGCAGGCATTTGAGCAGATAGAATCCCAGGTGGGCCGCTATCGAATTGATTAAGGGGCCGCTTTACTGCCAGCCCCAAGGAAGGCCGCCGGATCCAGGTGCATCAGTTGATCCGGCTGCCTGAGCAGAGTGACTAAAAAACGCCGCTTAGAAAGCGCAGATCTTGGTCCAGCTTTCGTCCGAGCCCGGTACCGACTGAGTCCACCAGTTGGCACGGTACAGCACCTGCTGGTGTTGTACCAGATCGCCAGACGCTGCATGGCTGGGGTTACCCGCCCAGTCGTTTTGTGGCCAGTTCGGATAGGCCGGAGCCGTGGCCGGATCATGACCCTGGCAGTCATCCGGCACCGGATCGGTTTCACCGGCCCGGATATCCAGATTCACAAAGTAGCTGTTATCCGATAAGTAGAAACGATTGCTGGCTAAATCCGGGCTAAGCTGCACGCTGTTGTTGCTCAGCACCCCAATCTGGATCAGCGAGCCGTGCTGGGCATTAACCTGATTGGCGATATCAAAGGCCCACTGCTGCGGCAACTGCGCGGCATTGATGGTCCAGCTTTGGTCCAGCAATTCCTGACCCTGGCTGTCAAACACCCGCAGCTGGGCGCTGTCGCCTGCCGCCACCGGGATTTGCAAATCAACAAAGGCGCCTTTATCAAACCAGCTTGGCGGTGGATCGACCGGATCGCTGCCGCCACCACCGCCGGTAAAGAGCAGATCCGAGCAGTTGTAAAACCCTTCACCGACCACATCGTTGCGCTGCCAGCGGGTGTACAGAATGGCTGGACCGGAGCGGTCTTGTGGCAAGGGCACATCGAAGAAATAGTAGCCAGCTTCGGCTGGCGTATTGCCGGTTTCATAAATCAGTTCGAGATCGTCCCAGTGCAGCGGACGGGCCGCCGGATCAATGCCGGGTTTGGTCAGGTAAAACTGCCAAAAACTCGGGTTGTGCGGCGTAGTGGCGCGAAAACGTACCGGCAACACCGGGGTTTGTGCCAGATTGATTTCGGTTTTTTGCCAGTGACTGGAGGCGATGTTCATGCCGGCTTTGCGATCATCATTGGCTGCGCACAGGGTGCCGTCTGGAATGGCGGCCCGCACTGCAGCCATGTTGTGGTAATCACGGATATTGATGGCAAACTCATGGTGCTGGGTGTACATGTAACCGCCGGATTGCTGAAAAGCGGCGCGACAGGCCAGGTTCGGCACACCGGAGCCATCGGCCGGCCACCAGTAGCCACCATCTTCTTTGCAGATTTGCTGACGGGCCTTGGGGTATTCGACGTAGCCATGCGCCAGCAAGGCCGGGCTGGCCAGCAAGGTGGCGATGGCCAGCAGTCGTCGGGATTGGGTGATGACATGGTTCATGGAGTTTCTCCTTATGGTTGTAATGCGGGGCCAGGCCCCGCTGTTGGTTTTGTGCAGCACTTAGAGGCTGCAGATCAGGGTCCAGCTACCATCAGAGCCAGGTTGTGAGTTGGTCCACCAGTTGGCCCGGTAGACACTGCCCTGATACGACAGGTGATCACCACCCAGCGCATGGCTTGGATTGCCGGCCCAGTCGGTCTGCGGCCATTGCGGCCAGGGGTGGATAGGGCTAATACCACCACAGCCTTCACCCGGGCCGCCATTGCCCGGATCGCCAGGCAATTCGGTCAGCTGCGGCAGCTGCGGGTATTCCTGGCTAAAGGCGTAAGACTTGCCAGCCAGTTCAATGCGCCAGCCGGTTGGCGTTGGCATTGGCAACTGGTAATTCAGCGTCAGCTCCAGACTTTCTCCGGGAGCCAGAGCCAGATAGCCAGGCAGACTGAACTCGGCCCGATGGAAGGGGTGCTGCAAGCCACCAATGTTGTTGCCGCTGGCATTGCGGCCACTGTCGATGATGCTTAAGCCAAAACCACTTTGATCGCTTAAACTATCCGGAATAGCAGTGGGCACCGAAAAGCTGATGGCACTGCCGCCAGGCAGGGTCAGTGTGCTGTGGTTGGTCAGTGTCAGGGTGGGGTTGATCGGGTAGTTCTGATCGCCCAGTTTAAAGTTATCGATGGTAAAGCGCAGATCGATGGCCTGCTCAGACAACGGCAGCTCGGAGCGCAAATGACCATAAGGAGAGGCCGATTGGAAGCTGTGGTAGAAAATCGAGGTCAGGGTATCGCCAAAGAAATACTCGCCGCGATCGCTGTGCCAGCTGTAATCACCGGCCAGTTCCCAGAACATCACGCCACCAATCTGCTGATCAATCACGTATTGCGCTTTGGTGGCAATGCTGAGTTCGTCTTCAATCGATAAGAAGACTTTTTTCTCGTTATTCCACAGCCAGGGCGCCACTGCGACCGGCTCGTAGTGATGCTGGTAGCTGCCAATCAGCTGGTGTGCCGGGTTGGTGGCCGGATCCAGCCCATAATCCTCCAGGTAAGAGCCGACAATGCCTTGCTGCAGGTTGCGTAAATGCCACAAGGGGTTGGAACCGGCCGGGATTTCCTGGCCCTGGGTATCCAGATCGTGCCAGAGGTTATCAATGCCGACGGCGCCATCGCCACAGCGGCTGACGGTGCTGCCACCGGTGCCCGGTGGGCATTGGCTCTGATCGGGTAAGGATGCCGTGCCCCAGAGGCCATGATGACCGCCTTGCACCCGTTGCCAGCCGCGGCTGTAGTAAGGGATACCAATGTTGATCCGACCCGCCGGCAGGGCGCCTCGGTAGTAATGGAAGGCCCAGTCGGTGTTCAGGTAACCCAGTTGCTGGTACTGAGCGGCACTGTAGTAATTCCAGGCCACCAGCTCAGCATCTTCACCGGTATCAAACAAGGCGGCATTGGGACCGACAAACTGATTCCAGGAGCCATGCAGGTCGTAGCTCATCACATTGATAAAATCGAGGTATTGTAAGGCATCAAACACCTCCATACCGCGCAGCAGGTAGGCCGATGACGGTACCGCCATGGTCAGTTGGTAGTGCATGCCATCTTCGACACTGGCTGCATCCAGGTACTGGCGCAGCACCCGCATCAGCTCGACAAAGGAAGCATTTAAGGCACCGCGCAGTGGGTTGGCAATGTGAAAGTCATCCGGATTGCCGGCGTCGGTCATGCTGGTCGGGTACTCGTAGTCGATGTCGAGACCATCGAACTGGTACTGACGTAAAAACGCAACCGCCGACTCGGCAAAGGTATGGATCCCGGCGTGATTGATGCTGCCGTCCGGGTTGGTGGTCATGCTGTAAAAGCCACCACTGGCAATGCGATCGCCATTGGCATCAAAGTAACCACCGGTTTCGGCCCAGCCACCGACTGCAATCAGGGTTTTGACATGGGGGTGTTCGGCTTTGTAGCGGTTCAGCAGATTGAAATGGCCCTGATAGGGCAGGTTCGGATCCAGCTCGGCGCCCGGCACATCCGGCCAGCTCATACCGGTCGAGCTGTTGTTCGGATCGGTGACATCGCCAACTGAGATGCGGTGGTTGCTGTCGACATGGGCAAAAGCGTAGTTAATATGGGTTATCTTTGACCAGGGGATATCGGAGGCCAGATAAGCCGGTTGGTCGTTTTTGCCATGACGCCAGCTGGTAAAATAGCCAATAATGCGCCGTGGGTGATTCGGGCTGATGAGCTCAATGCCGAGCTCGTCGTAGATGGTGCAGTAGGGCACTTCCAGCCCTGGGGTTTGGTAAAGACCATCTGGCCGGCAGGGGGTATCGCCTGGATGGGGCTCTACCGGATCCACTGGGTCTACTGGATCAACTGGGTCGACGGGGTCTACCGGGTCTACTGGGTCTACTGGGTCTACTGGATCAACGGGGTCCACCGGATCGACTGGGTCAATGGGGTCTACAGGATCAACCGGCTCCGTGCCATCACACTGGCCAAGTAGCGTCCACTCCTGCCAGGGACCGGAATGCTGAGCTGGGCTTTGGCCCTGAGTCCACCAGTTGGCACGGTAGGCCTGTTGCTGTTGTTGTACTTCAGTACCGCTGGCGTAGGCTGTGGCATCCTGCCAGGTTGGCAGTGCGCTGCAGTCGTAGCCCAAAGCGGATGCACTGAGCAATGCCGCCAGGCTGGTTAATGCATATGGAATAGGTTTCATTGTTCGTTCTCATTATTCTGAATGTGATAAAGCCCGCTGAAACGCGGGCTATGGCTTATAGTGAGTTACTGCTCTGAGTGGCCCAGGCCCTGATGCATCGAATTCAGGATGGCGCCGTTATCGGCATCAATTTCCCAGGCGAAAATGCCGCCCAGTTGATGTTGCAGAATGTAACTGCCTTTTTCCCGCACCGAGCGCTTGGTATCCAGGCTGATCAGGGTATTGGTCGCTGGGTTCCAGACATAGCTGGCCTTGGCTTCATCATCCCAGCCGACGGTAAAGCCGTTGATACCAGTGGCTTCAGGCCCACCCATAAAGTTGGTTTCAATGGCTTTGTAATCCATAATGCCGCGCTCCCAGCCACCGGTGATGCCATCGCCGCCGGTGCCGGTAAAGGGGTTGCCAGCTACCACGCCACTGACGTTGGTCCAGCCGCGGCCATACATGGCAGCACCGAGCGCGATTTTTTCTGCTGGTACCCCACGGTTGAGCAGGTATTGCACGGCTTCATGGGCAGAGAAACCGTCGATCGGTGAGTTGTCGGATGGGTACAAGCCGGTCATATGGCCCAGGGTACCGCTCCAGGCACCGTAGTAGTCGTAGGTCATCAGATTGATGAAATCCATGTACGGGTGCGCATCTTCCCAATCGACTACACTGAGTTTCTGTACACCACCACTCATGGCTGCTGCCAACTCGTATTCACGGCCGGTTTCCAGACTGAGTGCATCCAGCGCTTCACGCAGTTCACGCATCAAAATGGCAAAACCGGCACCGTCTTGCGGGCTACCCAGCTCAGGCAAAGCGCCACCGCCACCCGGGAATTCCCAGTCGATGTCAATGCCATCGAAGAAATCGTAGGTGCGGATAAAGTCGATCATCGACTCGATAAAGACGGCTCTGGCTGCTGGATTGACGCCAATGTCGTACAGCGGATCGGACAGGGTCCAGCCGCCCACTGAAGGCAGAATTTTGACCTCAGGATGGGCCCGTTTTAACCGGTACAACTCGGCAAAAATACCGCGAATGGGTTGATCCCAGCGATCGCCCGGGTAGGATTTTTCCAGCGCAGCAAATTGATCGTGCACCACCACGCTGTAATCAGCTTTACCACGGCACTGGGCATTTAAGGCGGCATAGCCCTCAGGGTTGGCCTGACGCAGCGATTCATTCGGGCCACAGACCGGAATAAAGCCATAGTAAATATGGGTCAGGTTTTCTGCCGGGATATCGGCCACATGGTAATTGCGACCGTAGATGCCCCATTCCACGAAGTAGGCGGCCACTTTTTTGCCGCTGGTGTTCTGGTAGCTGCGGTTGCGCTCCTTCAATGGGTGCGGCCAGTAGGTCATGTCCAGATCGGTCCAGGGATCAAAGTCTGGATTGGTACCGCCACCTCCGCCGCCACCGCCTGAGCCTGCGGAGACGGTCACGGTGGTAGCATCGCTGTCAGTGCAGAGCAGGGCGGTGCTGCTTTGCTGGCAGAGGCTGATTCTGTATTGGTACTGGCCGGTTTGGCCGACATTCACCTGCAGACTGCCACTTTGTGCCTGTTGGCCATTGGGCGTCAGTGCAGCGCTGTGGATCACGGTATCATCCTGCTTTAATTGCCACAGATTGCCGTTATTACCCCACCACATATTCCAGCTGATGGTAAAGCTGGCGTTACCATTGATCATGGATTGATTGCTATCCAGCCAGGCAATCACTGGTTTGGCGGGAGCCGCTGGATTCACGGGTTCAGGTTCGACCGGGTCTACTGGGTCAACCGGATCTACCGGATCTACTGGGTCCACAGGGTCTACTGGATCCGAACCGCCACTGCCACTGACCTGAATGGTGGTGATGCCACTGGGTTGACAGTTTTCGGTAGCACCAGTAACCAGACAAAGTTGCACTTGCAACTGGTAGCTACCGGGCTGGGTGAGCGTCAGGTTGGCCTGGCCGCTTTGTGCTTGCTGGCCATTGGGTGTGAGCGCTGCACTATAGACAACGCTGTCATTTTTTAGCAAAGCCCACTTATTGCCGTTGGTTCCCCACCACATATCCCATTGTACAGGGATGGTGACAGCGCCGTTTTGTAGCTCGAACTGGCTTGGCATCCAGCTGATATTTGGGGTGCCAGGTGTGCTGGCAAAGACTGAGTTGCTGACAAAAAGCAAGGAACCGGCCAGACAGAGCTGGCTCAGACGATATTGCATGGTGTCCTCCAATAGAGATTGGTTATTTTTATGACTGCCTTGAAGCAGTTTAGTATCAACATGCTTGAACGAATGTCTGCCTGACGGACGGCTCCCTTGTTGCAAATGACGTTGAGTGGCATGTCCGAACTAACTATTTACCAAATGACAGCGTTGTCAAGTGATAAAGTTATGATAAAGGGATAAGTTATTGAAATAGCTCTATAAAAATTTACGATCAACTGACGGGAAAGTTTACAGTGCCAGGCTGTACTGGCACTGTAAATTGAGCTCAATCCAGCTGTCGTTGCCGACGCTCGCTACTACGGCTGCTGCGCTCAGCAGCTTGCGGCCGTGGGCTGGCTGAGCGATCAACCCGGTGCGGCCGTTGTGCTGGGGCTGTGCTGTGAGCCCGATTAGGCGTAGTTGGCTGCGACTGTATCCGGCTTGGTGCACTGGGCTGTGACTGAGCCGGACTCTGGCTGCGAATCGTCTCCGGGCGAGGTGTTCTTTGCTGTGGTTGAGTGCTTTGGCGGATGGGCTCCGGTTGTGGCAGAGTACGTTGTTCTATTTGACGGTGAGGCCGGACAGCAGGGGTGCTTACCTGAGCGGGTTGCTGCAGGGTAGGCTGACGGCTTGGTAGGGCGTTGTTTTGCTGAACCTCACGCGTGCCCCGATATTCTGCAGAGCGCTGCCGCTGTTCACGAGCTGGAGTGGCCGCAGCACTGTCTGTGTTCTGACGGCGCACTTGTCGCTCAGTGAGCTGTTGCTGTCGTTGGTTCAGGTGAGCGGAACGCTCCGTAGTCGTTTGCTGGCGCTGCTGCAGCTGTTCCCTGCGTTGCTGCAGATTGCTGTCATGACGAGGTGATACTGCATCTGCCCGCAGGTTAGTACGCTGTTCAGTACGAGCTGAGTGATTGTACTCCTGGCGTTGCCCCCGCTCTGCTCTTAGAGCACTTCGCTCATGCTGACGGTAACTGGTGTTGTAATCACCACTCGGTTGTGCACGCGGGCGGCGCCACTCGCGGGCCGGACCACGTTCTTCCCGGGTATAGCTTCTGGGGCGAGGGTCGTACTGACGGCTCAGGGCTTCACGACGATAGACCACACCACGGCGATGCACCGGATTGTGTTGCCAGCGCTTGCCATGGTGCACATGCACCACCCGGGTCGGGTAATAGCGTGGTGGATGATAAAAATGATGATGGTTCACGATCACATGGCGATGGTGCCAGTGAAAACCGCTGAAGTAAAAGCGCGGCGTGACCCGGTAATAAGGCCCCCAATAGAAAGCACTGTGGGTATAGTAAGCGCCTGGATAATGCCAGTAGTAAGGCTGATGATGCGGCCACCACCAATCCCCATAGACCACCCGGGTGTTGTAATAGGGGACATAGACCACTTCACGCTGACGCGGCTCGATAATGATCACATCCTGCTCACGTTGCACCACAATGTGTTCGACTTCCTCAAAGGCGCCATGGGCGTAGGCGCGTTCACGCAGCTGCTGTATGCTCTGCATCACCCAGGTTTCATCGGTTAAAAAAGCTTCGCCTAATTGCTCCAGCCAATCAAGATCGTCGCTCATGCGCTCCAACAAATCCGGAAATGCCACCAGGGCTTTGACACTGGGATCCCAGGGTTGCTGCTCGACTTGCTGCAAGGCGGTTTCTGCATCCAGTTCCGGATGCTGCGCAACCCAGCGGGCGGCCTGTACCACTTCCAGCGGGTAGGTAGAGGCAATCAGCACATGGCTGAGGATGCTGTCCGGATACAGAGCTATCGGTGCCAGCACCTGATCCAGTTGCGCCTGCTCAAAGGACTCATCCTGAGCGCTGGCTGGCAGACTTAACAGCAAAGCACAAAGTGCCAGCGGTAGCCACCGTTTAAAGGTATGGACTAAGTCAGACATGGGTGTCCTCCTGTACTCGCCATTGCCAGCGGGAATTGAACACGGCAAGCGATCAGTGCAGCGTGAAAGAGTCACGCATTTGACTAATTTATAGACGGTACAAGCTTAACTTAACCTGAATTGGCGCACTCTGCCAGTGAACTGGCCGCCATCACCCCATATAGCGTTGTTTCTTATGGGCTTTAATTTTTGTGATATCGACCAGCACCAGGCCATCCATGCAGTCGGAAAAATCCGGATCCAGACCGAAACTTAAAAAGTAAGCACCGCCGGCGTCACAGATCTCACTGTATTGCTTGTACAGGGTGGGGATGTTGAGCCCCATATTGGCCAGCAAATGCTTCAGTTGGCTGAAATCAGCGGCATAGTCGTTGCCACAAAACTGTTGGCGCAACTCTGGCAGCAGTTGTTCATTCAGTACATAAGGATGGCGCGATACGGCAGGAGATGCCGGGTGCTGAAAGTAGAGATTGTAAAAATACACCATCAGATCGCGCGCGGCCTGCGGGTAGCTGTTGGATAAACTGACGGCGCCGTACAGATAACGAATATCCGGCCGCTGTTTCAGGTAGGCGCCGATGCCATACCAGAGATAATCCAGGCTGCGTTTACCCCAATACTTGGGCTGCACAAAGCTCCGGCCCAGCTCCAGCCCTGCAGCCAGGTAGGGCTGCATGCCGCTGGACATTTGAAACAGCGCATCGCAGTACAAGCCCGCCTGCCCGTGCTTAGCAATAACCGCCGCTGTATCGGCAAAACGATAGCTGCCAACGATATCCAGCTCTTTTGGATCCCACAGAATTAAATGCTGATACCAGCTATCGAAGGGATCGATATCGCGCCGCTTGCCACTGCCTTCACCAACAGCCCGAAAAGCCACTTCACGTAAACGACCAATTTCACGCAATATGGGGGAGCTGCCCTGATGCTGATACAAATAGATTTGCTTGTTATCGGCGGTTTCGCCCAATAGCTGGCACGCTTCCACCGCCTTTTTCAACACTTTACGATCTTCTGGCAAGGCAATGCCGCTTTGGGTTTTAAACAGCGGGGCTTTATCGGTGCCAATTCGATACAAGTGCTTTTTAAATAACTTGGCTCTGGCTTGAGGCTCCAGCGCCAGGCTGGAGAAGCTTTCAAACGGAATCAGTTCACCGATACGAATTTGCAACTGCTTCTGGCGTTGGCGAAACATTTCACGGACCAGCAGCATGGTAGCCAGTGGTTTGTACAACATGGAAGCCAGATAAAACTGCCAGGAATTGCGCCCCTGCAGATGAATCGGCAGTACCGGTGCCTTGGCCTGGGTAGCAAAGCGAAGAAAGCCATGGTGCCAGCGACCATCGCGAATACCATTGGGCTTTAGCCGGGATACCTCACCGGCTGGAAAAATAATCAAGGCGCCTTCTTGCTGCAAATGCTGTGCGATGTTATCCAGCAGCTCACGGCGGGTTTGACCTTGCATGGCATCAACTGGAAATAGTAAGGAGTGCAAGGGAGGCAAGGTCATCAGCATTTGGTTGGCGACAATTTTTACATCGGGTCGGATTTCGCTGATCAGTTTGATCAGTGCCAGCCCATCCAGCGAACCAATCGGATGATTGGCAATGATGACTACCCGACCATCGCTTGGGATCCGCTCCAGCTCTTGCTCACGCACTGTGGTTTGAAACTGAAAATACTCCAGCACTTGCTCGACAAAATCCAGCCCTTGCAGATGGGGATAGGTCTTTGCAAACTGCATGAAATCCTTTTCATGCAGTAGTTGGCGGAGTAGCCAGGTGGTGATTTTTTTCAATCGTGGCTTGTGATCAAGCTGTGGTGCTTGTTGTTGCAGCATCTGCTCAACATTCAACATGGAACTGCTCCCAACCGGTTTGGCTGTCTCAGGCTAACGCAGCGGTATGGCAGTTTGATGGCGATTTTATGACCTTTCTGTGACCTCAGGCGACTTTGGATAAGGTGGTCATATTTGCCTTGACTGGCTTTGGCCAGACGGACAACTGTTGGCAAGTTTCAGCGCAATGATAAAGCGCCAGGCTGCCATCTCTGGTTTCCACCAAAGCCGTACAACTATCAATCCAGTCACCATCGTTGCAGTAGAGAATTCCATCTTGCAGGGTAATTTCCGGGTGATGAATATGGCCGCAGACAATACCATCGTAACCACCGCGCTTGGCACGTTGCACGGCGGCATCCCGGTAGCGGGCTATGGCCTGACGAGCGCCGGGGACTTTGCTTTTAATGTAGGCTGACAAGCTGAAATAGGGCTGGCCTAAGGTGCGGCGAAAGCGTTGATTCCAGCGGTTTAGGAACAGCAATAAATCGTACAGATGATCGCCCAGCCGGCGATGCCAATGCGCCAGTTGCACATGCTTGTCAAATTCATCGCCGTGCAGCAGCAACAAACGCTGACCTGAGTGGGTAATATGCTGGCTGCGTAATTGCACCTGAATGGCGCCGAAGTTCTTACCGGCGTAGAGCCGAAAAGCTTCGTCGTGATTGCCAGGCACATAAATAATCTCAGTGCCTTGCTCTGCCATTTTCAGCAGTTGCCGTACCACCTGGTTTTGCTGAACTTTCCAGAACACCTGGCGCTGCATGGCCCATAAATCGACAATATCCCCCAGCAGGTAGATTTTGTCGACCTGACAATGTTTCAGGAAATTCAGCAGATAGCCTGCCTGACAGTTTTTACAGCCCAAATGAATATCGGATAAAAACAAGGTTCGGCAGTTCAGCATCGGTAGGCACCATGGTATCTTAACGATGTGGTCAGCTTGCCGATGCATTGCGTCAGTCGGGTGACAATGCCCTGAAACTTTTATGACAGTGAGCTTTATATGTCGATAGCTTTGGTGATCCCGGACCGGGATTTGAGCCGTTTGGTTGCAGCCCTTCAGCAACACTTACCTGAGGTCGTCATTGAGCAATGGCCGAACATTAACCAGCCAGAGCAGGTTGAGTTTGCCGTGGTGTGGAAACAACCTGCCGGAAGCTTGCAGCAGTTTCCTGCTTTAAAAGCGATTCAAAGCTATGGGGCGGGTGTGGACTCCATTTTGCGTGATCCACATTTGCCAGCTTTACCGCTAAGTCGTATTGTGGATCCAAAGCTGGCGATGGCAATGATCCGTTATTTGGACGCTGTGCTTCGTAGCTATCAGCTCCGGCTGGATCAATTTGCCCGTCAGCAGCAGCTGGCGCAATGGCGACCGCGGGGACCTCGTCCGATCAACCACATTTGTGTGCTTGGCTTAGGGGAGCTAGGACAGGCGGTTGCTGCTCATTTTGTTGACGAAGGGTTCAGCGTAACTGGCTGGTCCAGAAGCTTAAAGCAATTAGCTGGTGTGCAGTGCTTTGCTGGAACGGATGGTTTTCCGGCAGCTGTTGCCGCTGCGGATCTGGTGATCTGTTTATTGCCACTGACTTCGTTGACCGAAGCCTTGCTGAATGAGCAGCAGTTCGCCCTATTCAAAAAAGGGGCTATTCTGATCAATGTTGCTCGCGGAGCTATTGTCGATGATCGTGCTTTGTTAGCCGCGCTTGACAGTGAACAGTTACAGGCTGCTTGCCTGGATGTATTCAGTCAGGAGCCTTTGCCTGCTGCGCACCCTTTCTGGTCGCACCCTAAAGTCACCGTTACTCCGCATATTTCTGCTGTGACGAATATAGACACTGCCGTCAATCAAATTGTTGAAAATTACCGTCGTAGTCAGGCTGGCACGCCATTGTTGCATCAGGTCGATAGTGACAAAGAGTATTGATTGTGAAAAGCACTGTATAAATACACACTTGTTGTAAATAAACTACAAGTTGTCTACACTAGTTGGCAGCTTAACCAGTTAAGCTAACTTGCTCACAACAATAAAAAATTAAGCGCTGAGGTAATTTTTATGAGTAAAGCGTCCAGTCGTGGTTTTGGCTTTACCGCAATTGTCATAGTTGTTTGCCTGATGGCACTATCAGCATTTTTGACAAAAGCCGAAGCCTGTAGCTTCCTTTTTTGAAGCCAGGAATGGATGGTTAAGGATGATCAAAAAACCCCGATTTTTCGGGGTTTTCCTTTTAATTCAATTGGTTAAAATCGTTTGCTGTGGCGCTCTCTGTTGTCACGCTTTTGCTGTTGGTTCTTTTGCAACAGCACATAGCTGGCGGCATAACCACCATGATGGCGTTGTGCCGTGTGGCAGGCCAGCACTTCCGGGATTTGGCTGAGCCATTTGGCACAATAACTTTTTAAAATGGCTGGATGGGGCTTGCTGTTGCGGCCTATCCCATGATGGATCAGTAACGTCCGAATACCGCGTTGATGGCAATCCTGGATAAAATCGAATAATTGTTTGCGGGCGAGTTGTAAATTTTTCCCCAGTAAGTTCAGAGTAGCATCCAACTGATATTTACCAAGGCGCAGGTTGCGGTAGACACCTTCCTGCACACCATCTTTTTTGTAGGCAATCAAATCGTCCGGTTTAAGCAGATCCACATACTCCATGCTGAGGTAATTGGGATCAAACTCCATGTCTTGCTCTGCAGCTTCACGCCGAGCCAGTTGCGCCAGCGTAGGTTGGAACTCTCCAGCCTCAGGCGCCATTTCATTATGCTGTAAAGGCCGGACATCGGCCATTTCTTTCAGAAAATCATTCAATTCATCTGTCGACACAGCTCAACCTGATCATCCAGTTACTGATAGGCTAATTATACGCTGTTCGGTAGCTGACGTCATGCGGCTGTCGCTGCAGCTGAACTGGCCGGGCTATTCACTGTCGGCGTTGGCTCAGTGGTCACGACCGTTTCAACATCAGGCTCAGCGGCCAAAAGCTGGTTGGTTTTGTGGCGTTGCCAGGCGAACAAACCGAGGTAATAAGCATTGATCAGCAGCACCAGTAAATTTGAGATCACACCTTGTGGGATAGCGATAAATAAGTAGTAAATAAACATCAGCGCACAGCCAATTAAAGTGGCTAACCGGAGCCAGAACACATCTTTAATAAAAAAGGCACCAATGCAGATAGCCAGACCAACCCAGCTAATGACATCGTATACGGCTGCTTCCATTAGTTCCCCCTGAAAAAGCTATGCGAATGGCGCGCATTATCTGAGCAGAATACAATTGCATCAACTGAGTAATTTTGTATGATTCAACTTAGTTTTTCTAATGGTTTGGTTTGAGCTTGGGGGCAAGTGGCATGGCTGGTAATATTTCTAAGGCGAGCTATGCTTAAGGTTGTTTTGTAGTCACTGAGGTGGCGGATGGTACCGAATAAACTCTATGAGTTGTTGCCTTATGTTTATGTGTTTTCTGGTGCCGTGATCATAGCGTTGCTGCCAGGTGTTGCTGTGCTTACCACTTTGTCAGGCATACTGCTGTTGATGACCGGAGGCTTGGTCTGGGTGCTGCGCTCCGAGCACCGTCGGCGTGATTTGGATACTGCGACCGTATCAGCTGGTATGCTTCCTTTTTGGCTGTATGAGCTGCTGCCTTTTCTTTACATCAGTACGGCACTGCTGCTGTTTGCTTGGACCAGCGACCCCTATTTCTATCCTTCAATGGTTATTTTTCTGGTGGTTGGTCACCAGCTATGGTTATTACGTGGCTTGCAACGTCATCATCAAAAGCCACCACGGTTCGCCTGAATATTAAATGCTGCAGGATGGCTTGGCCCTATGGTTTGTTTTTGTTAGTATGTACTGACATGGAGTGGTATTGGGCACGCAGGTTTTTGTGTTCAGGATGGAAAGGAATGCTGGCAAATGACAAAATCAATGTTGCGTGTGTTGATTGTGGATGATGTAGCTGCTGTTCGTAGCTACTTAAAACAAATTTTGTTTGCCGTTGGCGTTTCTGATGTAGTGGAAGCAGCTGATGGTGCTGAAGCCACATCACTGTACCACCAGTTGCAGCCTCAGCTGATCTTTATGGACATACAGCTGCCTGATATTAATGGCAAAGAGCTACTGCGTCAGTTTAAATCCATCAATCAAAGCAGTCAGATTGTGATGATATCGGCATTTTCCAGTGTTGATAATTTACGGGCCAGTATCGCAGCTGGTGCCCATGCTTTCGTGGTAAAGCCATTTTCTGCCAAGCGCATAATGCATCTTGTGCAATCTTATCTAAATTAAAAATTTACACTTATCGTATTTTTTATGCATACTATGGCCTTTTATGTAAAGCGTCGGGCGAATCACTTGTGAATTTTCTGTCGACAGGTGATAATAAGCCGTCTAGACATTTAGGTGTAAAAGAATATGAACCTACAAGAAATGCGTAAAAACTCTGCCAAGGCAGCCAAACTCTTAAAGGCAATCTCCAACGAGCGCCGTTTGCTTATTCTCTGTTATTTGCTGGAAGGGGAAATGTCTGTCGGTGAGATGAATGAGCGCTTAGAGCTTAGCCAATCGGCCTTATCGCAGCATCTCGCTCTGTTACGACGTCATCAGTTGGTCAAAACCCGCAAAGAAGCACAAACCGTATTTTACCGCATTGAAAGCGATGAGGTAAAAGCCGTAATGAAAGTGCTGCACGATCTTTATTGCGCCTGATAACCAGCAGGCGATACAGATTTACAGATACAAAAAAACCGGCTATAAAGCCGGTTTTTTGTGTCTGGCACAATTAAGCAGCAGACAAACCCTTGATATGGGCATTCAGGCGCGACTTATGGCGAGCTGCTTTGTTCTTATGGATCAGACCTTTGTCTGCCATACGATCCAAAACTGGCACCATTTTCTTAAACGCATCCTGAGCAGCGGTGGCATCACTTACCAGCACAGCCGCATAGGTTTTTTTGATAAAAGTACGCATCATTGAACGCTGGCTGGCATTATGCTTACGGCGTTTTTCAGACTGAATTGCGCGCTTCTTAGCAGACTTGATGTTAGCCAAGGTAACACTCCTAAAACTAGATAAACCGGACTCTTTAAAGGCCGCATAATATGCCTACTTTACCAGCGCTTGTCAAATGGTTTATCAGTGCTTCGCTGGGGTTATTGCAACTAAACTGCAGCAGTTACTGAATTTAGTACTGGTATTTGCGGGTAGCTACAGGTGAAAATAGCCGGCAGCAATTATAAACCCCTGAAACAGAGGATAGCCGGTGGCTGAAAAGTTATTAAAATCAGGCATTATTGTTAGCAGCATGACGCTGATTTCCCGTGTGCTGGGTTTGCTGCGCGATGTGGTGATTGCAGCTTTTGTTGGGGCAGGGGCTGCTGCTGATGCCTTTTTCTTTGCCAACCGAATTCCCAACTTTTTACGCCGCTTGTTTGCTGAGGGCGCTTTTGCCCAGGCTTTTGTACCTGTACTCAGTGAAGTTAAAGAAAAGCACGGCGATGATGCGGTGCGGGCACTGATAGCCAAAGCCGCTGGTACTTTGGGCGTTGTGGTGACTCTGGTTACCTTGTTTGGTGTTTTGGCATCGCCTTTGGTAGCTATGTTGTTTGGTATGGGGTGGTTTATTGAGTGGCTGCAAGGTGGGCCGGATGCAGAGCGCTTTGAGTTGGCCAGCCTGATGCTTAAAATAACTTTCCCTTACTTATTCTTTGTCAGCCTGGTGGCCCTTTCCGGTGCCATTCTCAATACCTACAACAAATTTGCCGTTGCCGCTTTTACCCCGGTATTTTTAAATATTGCCATCATTGTTGCTGCGGTTTTTGTTGCCGATCATTTTGATGAACCAGCTCTGGCTTTGGCGTGGGGGGTGTTTTTTGGTGGTTTGTTGCAGTTGTTGTTCCAACTGCCTTTTCTGGCTCGCGCTGGTCTGTTGGTGCGGCCACGTTGGGGCTGGCATGATCCTGGCGTTGTAAAAATACGGACTTTAATGCTCCCTGCAATGTTTGGGGTATCCGTCAGCCAAATCAATCTTTTACTGGATACAGTGATCGCTTCTTTTTTACTGACAGGTGCAGTCAGTTGGCTGTATTACTCCGATCGGTTGCTGGAGTTTCCGCTGGGCTTGTTCGGTATTGCTATTGCAACAGTGATCCTGCCCACTTTATCGCGTATGCATGCCAAAGCCAGCCAGAATGAGTTTCGTGCGACCCTGGACTGGGCAGTGCGCTTTATTGCCCTGTTTGGTTTGCCGGCAATGGCAGCTTTGATGGTTCTTGGCAAACCCATCATTGCTGTGCTCTTTATGCGCGGTGAGTTCAGTGCCTTGGATGTAGACCGGGTGTCGTACAGTTTATTTGCCTACGCCTGTGGTTTATTTAGTTTTATGCTGATCAAAGTCTTGGCTCCGGCTTATTATGCCCGTCAGGATATGAAAACACCGGTGCGTATTGGCATTATTGCGATGGTGTCCAATATGGGACTGAATTTACTATTGGCACCATTTCTTAGTTATGTTGGTCTGGCACTTGCCACGGCACTATCGGCCAGTTTGAATGCTTTCTTACTTTATCGTGGCCTGAAAGCTATAGATGTTTATCGGGTTTCTACCTACAGTGTAGGGTTTCTGTGCCGGGTGTTGCTGGCCAGTCTGGGGATGGCCGCGGTGCTTTGGTGGTGGTTGCCGGAAATGACCTATTGGTATCAGGAAAGTATGGGCTGGCAACTAAGTCAGCTGCTGCTTGGCTGTATGCTTGGTGCTGTCACATACTTTGGCTTGTTGTTTGCGTTTGGTGGCAGGCCAGGTCATATCCGTCGACAACGTCATACAGGATGAAAAGCCTCGCATTAGCAGGTATAATCGCCTGCTGATTGCACTTGGGTGCGGCTTAGAGTGGTGTTAAGGCAGGCATGGAGTTTATTCGCGGTTTACATAACATCAAGGCGGAACATCGTGGCTGCGTGCTGACCATTGGTAATTTTGATGGGGTGCATTTAGGCCATCAGGCCGTGCTGGCTCAATTGATGCAGGTGGCGAGGCAGCGTCAACTGCCATCCTGCGTGATGGTCTTTGAGCCTCAACCACTGGAGTTATTTGCACCCGACCAGGCACCAGCCAGGCTGAGCCGTCTGCGGGAGAAATACCTTGGCCTTGCCAGGCTTGGTATTGACCGGTTGCTCTGCGTTAATTTTAACCGGCGCTTTGCTGATTTGGCGCCTGATTATTTTGTCGAGCAATTGTTGTTGCAACAGTTAGGCGTACAGCATTTGATCGTCGGCGATGATTTTTGTTTTGGAAAGAACCGTGCCGGTAATTACGCACTGTTGCAACAGGAAGCGGCGCGCTTCCAGTTTGGCCTGACCCCAACCGCTAGCCTGAAACAGCAGACGCAACGCATTAGTAGCACAGCCATCCGTCAGGCACTGGCGGTTGACGACTTGTTATTAGCAGAAGCCATGCTGGGACGACCGTTTTCATTAATGGGGAAGGTTCGTCATGGCCGACAGCTGGGGCGGCAGTTGGGTTTCCCTACCGCCAACGTCTGGTTGTATCGAAAAAAGCTGCCGGTGCATGGTGTCTATGCGATAGAGGCTATCACAGATTTCGGGTGCTATCGGGGTGTGGCCAACATAGGTTCACGACCAACAGTATCGGGTAAAACTGAGCAGCTGGAAGCTCACCTTTTTGATTTTAAAGGTGATTTGTACGGTAGCCAAATTGAAGTTTTGTTACGGCAGAAACTGCGTAACGAGCAGAGCTTTGCCAGTGTTGCAGCACTGCAGCAACAAATTCAGCGGGACGCCGAAGCGGCCCGCGCCTATTTTCAGTCGTCAGCCTCTGAGCAGGTTGAAGCCAATCAATAACGATGACGGACGAATAACGGATGAGTGACTACAAGCATACCCTGAACCTGCCTGAAACCGAGTTTGCTATGCGCGGTAATTTGGCGCAGCGTGAGCCAGCCATGCTGGCTGAGTGGCAACGAGATGGGCTTTACCAGCAAATTCGTGCCGCCAAACAGGGCAAGCCACAGTTTATTTTGCACGATGGTCCGCCCTATGCTAACGGCAACATTCATATTGGTCATGCCGTTAATAAAATTCTGAAAGACATGATCATCAAGGCTAAAACCCTGTCGGATTTTGATGCGCCCTATATTCCCGGTTGGGATTGTCATGGCCTGCCAATTGAGTTGGTAGTAGAAAAAAAATACGGCAAACCGGGGGTGAAGCTAAGCGATGCCGAGTTCCGGCAAAAATGCCGCGAGTATGCTGCGTCGCAAATTGAAGCGCAGAAAGTCGACTTTGTCCGCCTGGGCGTGTTGGCCGACTGGGACAATCCCTACCGGACCATGGATTATGATTTTGAAGCCAATATTATCCGGTCACTGAGCAAAATCATCGACAATGGCCATTTGCAGCAAGGCTTTAAACCGGTGCACTGGTGTACCGATTGTGGCTCAGCATTGGCTGAAGCTGAAGTTGAGTATCAGGACAAAACCTCCCCTGCTATTGATGTGCGTTTTAAGCTGGTAGACGAAGCCGTGGTGGATCGCTTTGATCACCCTGAAGATCACCGCGGCCAAGGCCCGGTTTCAGTGGTGATCTGGACCACGACTCCCTGGACCATCCCGGCCAACCGGGCTGTTGCTGTACATGCAGATCTGGATTACAGCCTGATCCAGGTGGAGCAGGGCGAGCATGGCCCGGAGCGCTTAATCGTTGCGACCGATCTGGTGACGGATGTGATGGCGCGCGCTGGCATTGAGCATTACCATGCGCTTGGCTTTTGCAAAGGCAAGCAACTGGAGTTGGTGGCATTAAAGCATCCGCTGTACGATTTTGAAGTGCCGGTGATTTTGGGTGAGCACGTGACCACTGACTCGGGTACCGGTTGTGTCCATACCGCACCAGGCCACGGTCAGGAAGACTTCGTGGTCGGCCAAAAATATGGTTTGGAAGTCGCGAACCCTGTGGGTGCCAATGGCGTCTATTTACCCGATACGCCGCTTTTTGCCGGTCAACATGTCTTTAAAGCCAACGATTCGGTGGTCGAAGCGCTCAAAGAGCGCCAGGCTCTATTGGTACACAAAGCCTACCAGCACAGTTACCCGCATTGCTGGCGCCACAAAACACCGATAATTTTCCGTGCTACTCCGCAGTGGTTTATCAGCATGGAGCAACAAGGCTTACGAGCCACCTCGTTGCAGGAAATTGCCAACACCCAATGGGTACCCGACTGGGGCCAAAGCCGTATTGAGAAAATGGTGGCCGGGCGGCCAGACTGGTGTATTTCGCGTCAGCGTACCTGGGGTGTGCCTATTGCACTCTTTGTTGATAAAGACACCGGGGCCTTGCATCCGAATACCCCAGCACTGATGGAGCAGGTGGCAGAAAAAGTGGAGCAGCAGGGCATTCAGGCCTGGTTCGATTTAGAGCCGGAGGAACTGCTGAGTGCCGAAGATGCCAGCCGCTATGTCAAAGTGAAAGATACATTGGATGTCTGGTTTGACTCGGGCGTGACCCATGCCTGTGTGGTCGATGCCAGAGCCGAGTTTCAGGGCGCAACCCAGGCTGATTTGTACCTGGAAGGTTCCGATCAACACCGGGGCTGGTTTATGTCGTCCTTGATGACCGGCGTTGGTATTAAAAACCATGCGCCATACAAACAAGTGCTGACCCATGGTTTTACCGTCGATGCCCAGGGCCGGAAAATGTCCAAATCGCTTGGCAATGTGGTGTCACCGCAGCAGGTAATGAACAAGCTGGGTGCAGATATCCTACGGCTTTGGGTGGCGACCACCGATTACACCTCGGAAATGACGGTATCGGATGAAATCCTGAACCGGGCGGCCGATAAATACCGCCGGATCCGCAATACCGCCCGTTTCTTACTGGCCAACCTGAATGGGTTTGATCCTGCCACCGATCAGTTGCCGTTTAATGAGCTGGTTGAGCTGGATTTGTGGATGGTAAGCCGGGCGGCTCAGCTACAAGCGGAAATCATTGAGGCTTACGACAATTACCAGTTCCATCAGGTCAGTCAGAAGCTGATGAATTTCTGTACCATTGAACTGGGCAGTTTTTATCTGGATGTGATTAAAGACCGTCAGTACACAGCCAAAGCCGATAGCCAGGCCAGACGCTCCTGCCAAACGGCGATGTACCACATTGTGCAGGCACTGGTACGCTGGATGGCGCCTATTATGAGCTTCACGGCGCAGGAAATCTGGCAGCAACTGCCGGCTCAGCCAGAGCCTTATGTGCTGATGGATGTCTGGTATTCAGGCTTAGCACAAGTCCCTGCCGGTCGTTTTGACGATGCTTTCTGGCAACAACTGTTGTTGGTACGGGATGAAGTGAACCGGGTGCTGGAAAAAGCCCGTAAGCAGGAAAAGATTGGTGCATCGCTGCAAGCAGAAGTGACTTTATTTGCGACTGCTGAATTAGCCGCCCAGTTGCAACAGTTGCAGGATGAGTTGCGCTTCGTGTTAATCACCAGTACCGCTACGGTCAGCAGCGAAGCGGCACCGGTCGAAGCCGAAGCCACAGATATCGCAGGTTTAAAGGTGCTGGTACAGGCCAGCAGTGCAGTGAAATGCGAGCGCTGCTGGCATTATCGTCATGATGTGGGGGCGGATGCCGCTCACCCGACCATCTGTCTGCGCTGTGTTGACAACGTCAGTGGCGCCGGCGAGCAGAGGGAGTTTGCCTGATGCGGCTGTTTCAGCAAACCGGTTGGGCTTTCTGGTGGCTGGCACTGCTGGTGTTGGTGTTGGATCAGGTGACCAAGCAGTGGGTGCACCACAGCATGGCTTTGTACGACTCCATTCAGCTGTTGCCATTTTTTAATCTGACCTATGTGCGTAACCCCGGTGCTGCTTTTTCGTTTTTAAGCGATGCCGGTGGCTGGCAGCGCTGGTTTTTTACTGTGGTCGCAGTGGTAATTATTGCGGTGCTCAGTGTGTGGCTCAAACGGCTAAGTCCTAAGGCAACTAAATTAAGCATTGGCTTGTGTCTGATTATCGGCGGGGCCATTGGTAATTTGATTGACCGCTTGTGGCACGGTTATGTGATCGACTTTTTTCATCTGTATTATCAGAACTGGCATTACCCAGCCTTTAACATTGCCGACTCGGCCATCGTGATTGGCGCAGCTTTATTAATATGGGACAGTTTCAGCAATCAGGAGCAAGGCCATGACGACGCCAAACCCCGTTAAACAGCCAGTCAGTGCCGACAGTGCGGTGATTTTTCATGTCGATATTAAATTATCTGATGGCAGTGCTGCTGAAAGCACCCGGGTGCATAACAAGCCTGCCAGGATACGTATTGGCGATGGCAGTGTTTCGCCTGCTTTTGAGGCGCAGCTGCTGGGAAAAAGTGCCGGTGATAAGCTCACTTTCACGCTGGCACCTGAAGATGCCTATGGCCAACCGAATCCGGATAATATTTATTATCTGGATCGCAGCAAGTTCAACAGTGACAGTCCGGCCGAAGTAGGGATGATTATTGGTTTTACCATGCCGGATGGCTCCGAGCTGCCAGGCCTGATTCGTGAGGTCGCTGGTCAGTCGGTGACGGTCGATTTTAACCATCCGCTGGCAGGGCAAACCCTAACCTTCCAACTGGAAATTCTGGAGGTACAGTAATGGATATTTTACTGGCCAACCCGCGTGGTTTTTGTGCTGGGGTCGATCGTGCCATCAGTATTGTTGAGCGTGCGTTGGAGCTGTATGAGCATCCGATTTATGTCCGTCATGAAGTGGTGCACAACAAGTTTGTGGTCGATGGTTTGCGTCGCAGCGGCGCTGTCTTTGTCGATGAGTTGGACGAAGTGCCGGATGGCCAGATTGTGATTTTCAGTGCCCATGGTGTGTCGCAAGCGGTGCGTCAGCAAGCCAAAGAGCGTGGGTTGAAAGTCTTTGATGCCACTTGTCCACTGGTGACAAAGGTGCATATGGAAGTAACCCGGGCCAGCCGCAAAGGCATTGAGTGCATTCTTATTGGCCATGCCGGCCATCCGGAAGTGGAAGGCACTATGGGTCAGTACGACAATACGGCCGGTGGTATTTACCTGGTGGAGTCGGTCGAGGATGTGCAACAGTTGCAGGTAAAAAATCCGCAGCAGCTGTGCTTTAGTAGCCAAACCACGCTATCGGTAGATGATACCGCTGATGTGATTGAAGCCTTGCGTCAGCGTTTTCCTGACATTGAAGGCCCACGCAAAGACGATATCTGTTACGCCACTCAGAATCGTCAGGATGCGGTACGGGAACTAGCAGGAAAAGCTGAATTGCTGTTGGTGGTTGGCGCTAAAAATAGCAGCAACTCCAATCGCTTGCGTGAGCTGGCTGAGAAAATGGGCGCCAAAGCTTATCTGATTGATACTGCAGATGACATTCAGCAAAGCTGGCTGGATGGGATGGAGCGGGTCGCGGTGACGGCTGGCGCATCTGCCCCTGAGGTATTAGTACAACAAGTGGTAACCAAACTGCAAAGCTGGGGCGGTCGAACGGTGACCGAGCACCCGGGCCGGGAAGAGAATATTGTTTTTGCCATTCCAGCGGAGCTACGTTAGCTTTTAATTTTCCTCGCTGTAACTGATTCAGTTACAGCGAGTGGAAAATCTTCCATCTCCTAACAACTTATGGTACAAATAGCGAACAACCTGATGAAACCTAACAGGAACTGCCTTATCGGCTTTTTTAAAAGGTAAAAATGACAGCGTTGTCAATTGGCTAATTTAGCAAGTTGTTTTTAAGGATCTGTATGATACTGCAATGGCGCACTACTTGGTCTGTAGCAAACGAAAGACAAGGTTTTTCATTGTTGGAGTTGATGGTGGTAGTTGCCATTGTAGGTATTTTGGCGGCAATTGCTTATCCATCCTATCTGGATCATGTCAATACTGGCCGTCGTACGGATGCTCAGCGGTTGCTGCTGGAGCAGGTGAATACTCTGGAGCGCGCATACAGCCGTCAGGGCCGCTATCCTGAGCTGCTGACATTGCCCAGTCATCCCCATTACGAACTGACCTATCAAAGCGCCAACCCGACTGAGTACCTGTTGAGTGCTATTCCGCACTATACGGACAGCCGTTGCGGCACTTTAACCATCGATCAGTTTGGTGTTCGCACTGCTGCTACTGGTGATGCCATTTGTTGGAGAGATCAATAGCATGCAACAAGAGCGTGGTTTTAGCTTGATGGAGCTAATGATCGTATTGGCTATTGCTGCCATCTTAGCCGCAGTGGCTTTACCTTCTTTTGATAGCTGGCTGCAGCAAGAACGCCATACCCGTGCTGTCAATCAATTGCAGGCAATTTACCATTTTGCCCGCAGTGAGGCGGTGAAACGGGAGGCAAGTATTGCGGTAACAGCAACAGCAGCACAGGTGTCCGTTATTGCGTTGGAAGATGAACAGGTGCTGCGTCAGTTTGAACTGTCTTCCCGACTCAGTGTGTCGCTGATGGATGTGGAATTGTTGGCTACTGGTCAGGTGCCGGCATCGGCCCGGTGGCAGGTGCGTGATCCACGGGGTTATGCAACGGATCGTTGCCTGATCATCTTGCCAAGTGGTCAACTCACCGTCCAGGCTTCGAGTTGCGCTACTTAGGAGGCGATATGCAGCACAAATCAGTGCATGCTGGCTTTGGCTTGTTAGAAGCCATGATTGCTATTTTACTGGCGGCCATTGCTTTATTGGGGCTGGCTGCAGCACAGGCCAGAGCTTTGCAATTTGCCAGCAGCAGTTTGTACAGCACTATCGCCGTGATCCAGGCACAAAATGCCGTGGAGCGGATTTGGCCCTCACTCTGTGCACTGCAGCAAGGCAGCCCCTACGATGCCGCCTTTGTCGCCGCGCTTTTACCCCAGCCTGAGCAGGATCCAGAGCTTTATCAGTTGGAGTTACCAGACAGTGGCGCTTTCCATTTCACCACTGCACCGGATACCAGCCATGCAACGTCAGAGTATCTGGTGCGTATCCGCTGGCAAGACCGACGGATGCAGGATGGCCAGGCTAACGAGCTGGAGTTAGTAGCCAGCTTTCCCTGGTTGCGCAATGGTGGAGGTTGTGAATGATGAACTGTGCTATCCGGGGGATGACGCTGGTTGAGCTGATGGTTGCGCTGGTTTTATCCAGCACCTTGATGCTGGGGGTTGGAGGAGCTTACCTGGCAATAAATCAAACGGTGAGGGAAGTGCAAGACCTGGAGAATGCGCAGGAGGTGCTTCGAAGCAGCCAGTTATTACTGGGACGCAGCATTCGCAGTGCCGATGCGATTGCTGTTGTGGCTGCAGAGCTGCAAGTGCAGCGACTAAACCGGCAGGAGACCGACCTGGATTGTCTGGGAGCCCTGCAAACCACCGCCTTTACTGAGACTTATCGCTTTCATGGGGGGGAGCTGCAATGCCAAATCAATGGAGGAGACTGGGTCACTTTATTAACCGGGTTGCAGGCGTTGGATTTTACAGATCTGGGCGGCGATATGCTAAGGGTTCGGGTGGCTCCGGCTGGCTTACCGCCACATTTTCCAAGAGCGGATCTGAATAGCGATGGTGAGTTGTTGCCTTATGTGCGGTTGGATCTGGCGTTGAAAACCCGGATCCTGGTACGGGAAACCTGAAGGACATGCCGATGAACAACAAACAGCAACAGGGCGTGGCGCTGGTCTTTGTATTGATGCTGACGACCGTCGCCGGTCTGGTGGTATTTACCTCCCTGAACAGCTCTGCAACGCAGGAGCGGATGGCCGGTAACTTCCAAAAAAACCTGAATGCAGAGTGGCAGGCGGAGCGGGCAGTATTTGAAAGTTTTAACCGTTTGAATGCTCTGGTACGAGAAAACCCGCAGGCTTCTGAAGCAGAGTTGCTGTCGCTGGCAGGCTTTGACGCTTTGGCTGGCAGTGGCAACCGGCAGTACCGCAGCACTGCCGAGTGGCAGGATGACCGCTTGGCTGTTTCATCCGCAGGGCAGCGTTACAGCGATGCACTGGCGAGTCGGCAGGCCACCTTACGCTTGCTGACAGCATCTGGTGGCTCAGGCAGTTCCCCTTTCTTATCCGGTGTTATTGGCTGTGATGGTGTTGGGCTTAATGGCAGTGCTGATATCAGCAGTTACAGTTCAACCGGCGAGATGTTATCGGATCCCGTGGTGGTACAGACGGTGCGTGATGGGGCAGATATTGAGCTAACCGGTGCCAGTGAAATCAGTGGTGATGTGTTGTCAACCGGCAATATCCACCTGGGTACTTCAAAGCCGGTTGCTGGCCGTTTGCATGCCAATGGCAATATCAGGATCAGCTCCACGGCACTGATAACCGGGTCCGTTCAGGCTCTGGGGAATGTGATTTTAAGCAACAGTGCTGTGTTGCAGAGTGAACTGCATACCAATGGTGATATCCAGGTCAGCGGTTTTAGTAGCCTGCTGGGGGGCGTTCGCGGCCGTGGTGGCTTGACCGTCACTAATTTGAATATTAACGCAGCGCATGGTGATTTTACCACCATGCAAGCTATTAGCATGGAGCATTGGATTGGGGCAGCACTTAGTAATCAGGTTATTTCAGGTATGGCGGTGACGCCTGCCGCAGCTGGTCGCATTCATCCTGGCCTCTATGTCGAGCCAGTGCAGCCTTTGGAGGTTGATCAGCCGCATTCAGCAGCAGCGGAGGAGCGGTTGTGTGATCCCCTGAGTATCGTATCCCAGGTGCAGCTGTTGGATGAGCTTGTGTCCTCTGCGTTGCCGTCATTATCGATGACGAATGGCCATGATAGCTATCAATTTACCAGCAGCGAAGGCTTTGTTCAGGCAGGCAGCTTTGCGCTGAACCTGCAGCCTCAAATGGTCACCTTTCTGGAGCGTAGCCGTGCCATCTACGCTTTGGAATCCCTACACTTCGGGGCCAGTACCCGTTTACGTATTGATGGCAATATTACCTTGTATGTGCGTGGTGATGTACGTTTTAGTGGTGCATCGGTATTAAATATCACTGAAGGAAGCAGTTTAACCCTGATCGTTGCCGGACAGGTCGATATGGCGGCAGGGTTAAAAATTAAGGATGATGCAGGCCATACGCCGCAAGGCATCAATGCTGATGGTTATCCGGTACTTGCCATCTATTCTGGCTATCAATCTGGCGATAGTACTGACTATGGTGTGCGCTTTCATGGTGGCGTGCAAGATGCTTATGCGGCTATTTATGCGCCGGAGGCGCATGTGGAAGTAGGTGCGGCTTTGAGGCTTAGAGGCGCTTTTGTTGGTAAAACGATCCAACTAAGCGGGGATGGGCATCTGATCTTTGATCAGGCATTGGCACAGACTGAACCCGGCGGTGGCAGCTCTGAACCGATACCACCGCGCTTTGTGTTTGAGGGCTGGTTTTAACGCATCGACAGCGCTATAGTCAGAAGCAACTTTTTTGCTAGTGTGTTTCGATGAACCAAGCTGACTCTTTCTCCCATCCGCTATTGTTGCCGGCTTTTTGTCAAAACCGCGGTGTGCTGGCTGTGATGGTGTTATCACAAGCTGTGGCTATTTTGCTGGCCTTTGCGCCCGGGGCTCAGGGCGATGTCTGGCTTCGGCTTGGTGTGATCAGCTTATTTGTACACTGGACAACCTTACTTAGTATCACGCTGTTGTGCTATCTAAGGCCCAGGCTGGTGCGCTTTTCACCCCAGTTGCAAGGCGCTGTTGTTTTACTGACCCTGCTACTTTTTACATTGCTGATTAGTCTGTTGGCATGGATGTTTCTTGCCAACTTTGGTTGGCGTCCTCCTACTGGTGTTGCGTACTTTTTCTGGTCCAATTTGTTTGTGGCCATGATAGTTGGCTTGCTGGTGATACAGTTTTGTCTGCTGCATTTAGAGCGAAGTGTCCGTATCGCTGCTCAGTCCAGAGCGGAACTGGATGCTTTGCAAGCCAGGATCCGGCCACACTTTCTCTTTAACAGTTTAAATACCGCAGCCGAATTGATCCATCAGGATCCAAGCGCTGCTGAGCAGGCGCTGCTGGACTTATCGGCATTGTTTCGGGCCGCGATGCAAGCCGGAGGACAGGCATCACTGCGGGATGAAATCGCATTAGCACGGCAGTATTTGTCGTTGGAACAGTGGCGCCTGGGTGCACGCCTGCGGGTCGATTGGCAGTTGGGTGATGCGGTGCCCGAGGTGATGATGCCGGTACTGACGTTGCAGCCGCTATTGGAAAATGCCATTTATCATGGGATTGAACCCGATAAGCATGGTGGCCGCATCTGTATTGAGCTGGTACAAAGCAGACAGGCTGTGACCCTGCTCATTATCAATAGCCTGCCAGATACCAAACGCTCAGCTAAAGGCAATGGCATAGCACTGGATAATATACGCCAACGCCTGGCTCTGTTGTACCAGGACAGGGCACAACTGCATTGCAGCAGCAATGATGGGCATTTTCGGGTGAAGTTGGTATTGCCTTACTCTGAGCCGGAGACTCGGCCATGAAAGTGTTACTGGTTGATGATGAGCCCCTGGCCCGTTCACGTTTAAGGCGGTTATTGCTGGCTTATCCGGAATGGCAGGTGATTGCCGAAGCACAGCATGGGGCAGAGGCGCTGCAGCTGTGTCAGCAACACCAGCCTGATCTGGTGCTGCTGGATATTGAAATGCCTCAGTTAAATGGTCTGGAGGTGGCCAGGACCTTGTCTGAGTTGAGTATTCCGCCGGCTCTGGTCTTTGTAACAGCGCATCCACAGCATGCGCTGGATGCGCTGCAAGTCGCTGCTGCCGGTTATCTGGTGAAACCTATATCCGCAGAGTCGCTGGGGCAGGTACTGCAACGGTTGGCTAAACCAACCCGAGCTTTGTTGGAAGCGCAAAAAGAAAAGGTGATCCGCTATCAACTGGCTGGCAGCATCCGGCAGGTACCTATATCGGCCGTGCTGTATTTGATAGCTGAAGATAAGTATGTGCGCCTGGTTTCCACTGAAGGGGAAGCTTTGCTCGAACAGAGCCTAAAGCAACTGGAGCAACAATACCCGCAATTGTTGCGGATCCACCGCAAAGCACTGATCAATCGTGAGCATTTTATTGCCTTGCATCAAAGTACTCAGGGGTACCAGGTGGAACTAAGAGGCTGCTGTGAACGGTTGGATGTAAGCCGACGCGAAGTTAGCCGTTTAAAGCAATTGCTGCAGCATCGAACGCTCTGACCGTTTATCGGTAGGTCATGCCGTTTATCTGCTTTGGCTGGTAATTCACTGGCTGCGCATTACTCTTGTAGAATCTGAAATTATTATGTTGCACTCTATATGCCTGCTGTTGACCCTGGCAAAGAAACGGGATTTACACTGATAGAACTGATGGTGACTGTTGCTGTGTTAGCCGTAGTGCTTTTAGTGGCTGTTCCCTCTTTTGGTAACCTAATACTGTCAAACCGTCTTAACGCACAGGCAAATCAATTGCTGGCTGCTATCGAATACGCTAAAACGGAGGCGGTTAAAAATAATGCTAACGTTATCTTTTGTCACTCTTCGGATGGAACTAGTTGCAGCACAGCACCTGCTGAGGGGTGGCAAGGCTGGCTTGTTGGTATGGCAGCAGCAAACACTGGTGTAGAAGCAGGTAGTGTATTACGTAGTGGTTGGCTGGAATCCTCTCAACTGGTGATTAGGCCTAGTACAACACTAAATAGCACTGACCATCAAATCTTGGTAACGCCGCAAGGCTTACTGCGGACCAGCGAACGAATACCTTTGACTGCTGCGTTGAGAGTTTGTGCGCCTACAGCAACTGTTAAACCCAATGCTCGCAATCTTCGGATTCGATCTGGCGGTCAATTATCTGTTACTAGTGAACAGCATGAAGACTGTTTAGCATCTTAGGAAAAACATAATGAAATCCATGTCATCAGTGACGCAACAAAAAGGTGTTAGTTTACTCGAGGTCCTAATATCTGTGGTGGTGTTGGGAGTAGGTATTCTGGGGGTGGTAGGTTTGCAGTCTGTCAGTTTGCGCAGTACCAACACAGCTCATGAGCGGGCTATGGCGGTGATTCTGACCGAAACACTTTTTGAGGTAATGCGTTCAACGGGGTCAATAGGCAGAACCAATGCATTTGTGATGGATGACTGTGAGGGCGTTGGTGGTATTCCTGTCACCAAAAGTTGGCAGGACGATGTTAAACAAGTGACTGCTGAGTGTGCTGTTGTGGTTTGGAATGATGGTGTTTATACCGTAACCATCGATTGGACGGATCAGCGTTTAAATGCCAGCTCGATTGTTGTGATGGAGGCTCGTCCATGACAACAGGGGAAAAGAGCCATGGCTTTACCCTGGTTGAATTAATGATTGCGCTGGTGCTTGGCCTGGTATTGTTAGCTGGTGTAATCGGAGTTTTTCTTTCAAACCAGGCAACCAGTAGAGTAAATCACGAGTTAGCAACGCTACAAAGCAGTGCCAGACTGGCGTTTCAAATGATGTCACAAGATATTCGTAGTGCTGGTTTTGCTGGATGTAATAACTCTGGGCGCG
The DNA here is from genome assembly GCF_036327005.1 of Alkalimonas mucilaginosa. NCBI lineage: Bacteria > Pseudomonadati > Pseudomonadota > Gammaproteobacteria > Alkalimonas > Alkalimonas mucilaginosa. The sequence continues at coordinate 198,006 of NZ_JAUGZK010000006.1, read as the reverse complement.
TTGTCAGTATTATTACAGGTACACCTGACTGGTCTCAATGGCGTGGCGGGATCGAAGGTTTTGCCGCCGGTGTTCATGGTGATAGTGAGTCTTTACGACTGATGTATGGTGCTGGTGATACTGTCTCCGTCTTAAATCATGTTCCGCCGACATTGACTGTCAATAATAGCTCGGCGCTCAGGGTTGGAGATATTGCCATGTTATGTGACGATACTTTATCCAGTGTGTTCCAGGTGTCTGCCAGATCGGATACCTCGATCAACCATGCTGCAGCTGCCCCTCTGAATTGTGCAACAGATTTAGGTTTTGAGTTCCCTTTTGTATGTTCAAGCGCAAGACCCAGGATTTTCCCGGGGGGCTCTATGCTGATGCGTTTTGAATCCGTGCTTTGGCTGGTTGCACCAAGTACTGATAATCCGGATATTCACTCGTTGTATCGTGAAGTAGTGGTTGGAGGAAGTTTAGTTCGCGAAGAAGTACTCTTTGGTGTAGCTAATGTAAGCTTTGCCTACCAGGAGGGGGATTTACCCTTTGGACCCGTCGCGTTTTCGCCAGCTTTAAATATGGGTAATGTAGTGGGTGTTCAGGTTGAGCTGCTGATGGATCCAAGCGCCTTTGCTGCGGCTGATGTGCCAATAGATATGCGAACAATTCGATTTTTTGCCTCAATTCGGAACAGGTTAAGGTAGCGTGATGAGACAAATAAGCCGACAGTCCGGTGCTGTATTGGTTGTGGCATTGTTGTTATTGCTAGCCATCACTTTGGTATCTGTTGCCAGTATGCAGCGCTCGGTGTTGCAGGAACGGATGACAGCAAACATGTATGAGCGCCAGTTGGCTGTACAGCAGGTTGAAGCAGCTTTACGGTTTGCTGAAGATTGGATAGCTGATCAACTCCCCGATCCAAGGGGAAGTATTGCAGCAAACCTCTGGTTCTATGATCTACCTGAGCTTAATGCAATTGACCGCTGGCATGATCCCGTTACGCAATGGCGAACTGCCCCAACAATTAATGTGGATATGTCCGGTACTGCAGAATACTTTATTGAGTATCTGGGAGAGTGGCCATCTCCAGTTAATCCTGATTGCGCCAGTGCAACCACCATTGAGCCGGATTGTTTGTCGCCAACCTTTAGAATCACTGCCCGAAACATTGTTACACCTGGTACTCCAGAAGTGCTGATGCAAACTATCTGGCGTTTGTAAGGTTAAAGAGGATTTTTTATGTTGAATGCCCATGTAATGCCTTCAAAAACAGGGCTCCTGTTTAGCTTAAGCATGCTGTTTGGAGTGATGACTGCTCATGCTTCCACTGAGCTTGTTATTCCTTCGGTTCCTTTACAAACCGGAAGTGATGTACCATCCAATATCTTATTTATGCTGGACGATTCGGGATCGATGGTCTGGTCGTATATGCCAGATAGTATTAACGCTCTGTGTGGTAATACAACATCCGTTGAGCAAAGAGCTCTAGGGCGCTCTCCCGATGTCAACAGTTCTTACTTTAACCCGGATTTGACATACCGGGCACCATTAAAAGCGGATGGTAGCTCAATGCCTGATGCTAGTTTTACTGCCGCCTGGTTCAATGGTTATGCACAAACCGGCAATGTCAATCTTAGCACAAACTACAGAGCAACCTGGCATTATCAGAATGGTGGTGCACGTCAATATTGTGGTGAAGCCGGTGAGGCAGATTATTATTTATTTGATTCAGATCTTTGCGACGACAGAAATAATTACGCTTGCTATAAACGTTATATAGTTGCTGAGCAAGGTACTGATATCCAGCAAAACTTTGCCAATTGGTATTCGTATTACCGAAACCGTATGATGGCATCTAAGGCTGGTATTGGTCGGGCTTTTCAGACATTGCCGCAAACCATGCGTGTGGGCTATGGCCAGCTCAATAAAAGTCCCCGGGTGGTGCGTGGAGTCAGGGCGTTTGAAGGGGCTGGCAAAAATCAATTTTACAATTGGCTTTACGGGCAACCGGATACCACCTCCGGGACTCCTTTGAGGCATACCTTAGTTGCTGCAGGGAATTATTTTAGTACCGATGAACCTTATCTGGCTGATCCACTCAATGCGGGGAGTGGTTTGGTTTCTTGCAGGCAAAACTTTACTGTGTTGATGACTGATGGTTTTTATAATGATAGCTATTCAGGAGTTGGTGATACAGATGGGGATGGTCACAGCAATACACTAGCTGACATCGCCTACCATTATTGGAAAACTGATTTACGACCGGCTTTACCAAACAATGTGCCTAGTAGCTCTCTGAATCCGGCCAATTGGCAACATATGGTGACCTATGGTGTAGGGCTTGGGGTAGCTGGTACACTTGACCCTGACGTAGCAAAAGACTGGCCTATTAATGACAGTCGTTGGCCCCAACCTAATTCCAATCCACGAAAAATTGATGATTTATTGCACGCTGGAGTGAATAGCCGCGGGGGATTTTTCAGTGCTCAGGACCCTGACACTTTCAGCAAGGAATTGACTAATACGCTTAGAAGCATTGTAAATAGGACTGCTTCTGCATCAAACTTAGCTGCTACGACTACATCATTGCAAGAAGATAACAGTGTGTTTCAGGCTTCATTTAATACATCTTCCTGGAGCGGTGCTTTAGTCAGTCGGGATGCGGATACTTTGAATGTACAGTGGTCGGCTAATTTTCCGCCCTGGACTGCTCGAAATATTCAGTCAAGCCGGGGAGATGGAGCAAATCCAGTTCAGTTTGACTTCACATGGGATAATTTGGTTTCAGAAGAGAAAAGTGTTTTAGGGAATCAAGTAATCGTCGATTATATCCGGGGATTGCAGGCACAAGAAAAAACGGATACTAACCCGACAGGTACCCTACGGGAGCGCACTTCGTTGTTGGGTGACATAGCACATTCTTCTCCGGTCTTTGTGGGTGAGTCACCAAACCGTAACTTGCAACGCAATAACTGGGATGGGGCCTCCAGTTATCAGGCATTTTTGAATGCAACAAAATCCCGTGCGCCGAGGTTATACGTGGGTGCTAATGATGGCATGTTGCATAGCTTCATTGCAGATCCTGCCAATGCCGCCGCCGGTCAAGAAACTTTTGCTTACATTCCACAAGCAATGCTGGCTCCTGGCTCGCAACTAAAGAACTTTGCAAATATTGATTATGAACACCGCTTTTTTGTGGATGGTTCACCTACAGTAGCTGATGTCTACATTGGTGGTTCTTGGCGCACCGTTTTGGTAAGCACTCTTGGTCGAGGTGGTAATTGGGTCTTTGCCTTGGATGTGACCAATCCGGCTAATGTGAAAGTGCTTTGGGATATCCAAGTGCCTGAACTTGGCATCATGCCACATAAGCCAGTTATTACCCGCTTAAACAATGACCGTTGGTCTGTAGTGATGGGCTATGGATACAACAACAGTGCAGCAAAATCTGGCTTGTTGGTCATTGACTTAGAAGAAGGTGCTGACGCCCCTATTATCAAACTGGAAACCTCAGGCAGTGGCACTGCTGGTTTGGGTCAGATAGAGGGGTGGGATCATAACAAAAATGGCAATACCGATTGGTTTTTTGCCGGTGATCTCCAGGGAAATGTCTGGAAGTTCGATTTAAGTTCAAGCTCGAGTGTCGCTTGGAGTGTAGCGTATGCGGGGGAGCCTTTGTTTGTAGCCCGAGATGCATCTACTAATCGTCAGCCAATCACCGGTGGTATTACCTTACAAAGCCATCCAGACACAGCAGGGTTGTGGGTGTTTTTTGGAACGGGAAAATTTATCGAAAGTGGTGATAGTGTGAATGATGATATTCAAAGTTGGTATGGCATTAAAGATGGGATGCCAATTACAAGTAGAAGTCAGTTGGTCAATCGGATAACAACAAACATTACTTATGTAAATCCTGATACTGAAGAAAGCCGCGAAGCCCGGAGTGTCCCTATTGCAGCAGACGATGATATGGATGGTAAACGAGGCTGGGTTATGGACTTGCCTGACGCGAGGGAGCGGATCATTTCGAAACCAAGGTTTATCGGTGGTAATTTGGTCATGAACACCATTATTCCGGATTCGGATTTGTGTAATCCGCAAGGGGACGGCTGGATTATGGCAGTTGATCCATTTAAAGGATCCCGCTTGAATTATCATTTCTTTGATCTGTCTCGTGATGATGAGTTCAGTGCGTCAGATGCTTTGCCTGATGGTAGTGCTGCAAGTGGAGTAAAGTTTGATGGTATGCCGGGTGAACCTGTTTTTATTGGTGATAAGATGACAGTAGGTGACTCCAGAGTGTCAATTGATGCCAGTCGGGTTAATTTGCAGATTCGCCGAGGGCGGCTATCATGGCGGGAGATGATAAACTAATGAGAACATCAAATGTGACTCAGCAGGGGATCACTTTAATTGAATTGATGATTGTAGTGGTCATTTTTGGGCTTCTTGCGTCTGTCGCCTATCCTTCGTATCAAAATCATGTTTTGCGAAGTCATCGAACTGCGGCAACAGGTTGCTTATTAGAGCTGTCACAGTTTATGGAACGGACCTATACCCAAAATATGCGATACAACCCTGAGGATTTCGTTTTACCACAGCTACAGTGCAGACAGGAAACCAGTGACCGCTTTGAGTACTCCAGTGAGCAAGCACAGCGTACTTATACGCTAACGGCCACAGCGATAGGTGTGCAAATTAATGATACCGCATGCGCTTCGCTTGGCATGAATCAAGCCGGTACTAAGCTGGTTGGAGGCAGAGATGATGTTGTTGCAGTAAAACATTGCTGGTAGTTTTTTTGGTTTTTTGTTTGACTTTTATGGTTTATGTTGTAATTTTATAGTTAATTTAAATTAACTTTTGAGCATAAGGATATGCGATTACAACAAGGAATTAGCTTACTGGAAGTCTTGCTGGCAGTGTTACTGCTGAAAGTGTCTGTGTTAGGAGCTTTGGCTGGCCAGCTGCATGCCAGACAAATCGTGGCCGAGGCAACACAACGCACTCAGGCTGCCGCTATGGCAATGGATTGGCTTAACCGGATGCAAGCCGCCGGTTATCACACAGCTTCAACTCCCCCTGCTCCCCCTCTTTGTACTGCTGACGAGCCATGCACCTCTACCCAACTGGCTGCCTGGTTGCATCAGCAGTGGCAACAACATTGGTGGCAGGGAGCTTTTGTACTCGCGCATGGTGGCTACTGCATCGGCGATGATGCATCTTCACTGCAACTGACCATTTATTGGCAAGGTCGGCTGTTGCAAAAAACACCTGATAATGAGCTCTGTATTGCTGCCAGCGGACTGTTATCACTGACTGTGCAGGTTGCTTTATGACCAGGTTCAGCCATCAAGAGCGGGGACTGAGCCTGGTAGAGTTAATGATCGCCGCGGCATTGGCGCTGAGTGTACTTTTGGTGTTGCTAGCGACCACCAGCAAGCAAAGTCAAATGAGCAGAGAAACCATGCAGTTGGCCATGCTGCAGCAACAAGGACAACTTACCTTGAACCTGCTGCAGACTGAATTGCAGCAGCTTGGGTTCTGGGCTGGTTTTACTCTGGCAGACATACGTCAATTATCTGCCCCGTTTGGGGTGGTGTCCGGTGAATGCCGACACTTAGCGGACGACAGTGGAAGTTTTCCACAAGCAGGTCTGCTGTTGGTACCGTTGTATGCTGAATATGGCCGTGGCGAAAGTATTAGTTGCCTTGGGCGAGCGGCTTCAAACTCTTCTGTGTTGCAGTTTAAGCGCTTACTGGCCCAGCCGCTAAGCTTTGAGCAACTGAAGAACAATCGATACTATCTGCAGGTACTGGCTTCAGAATTAAAGCTGGTCGATAGTGATAGTGCCACAACCGATCCCGCGGCTGAGTTCTGGCCATACCTTCATCAGTTATTCTACGTGCAATGGCAGGATGATATTCCTGTACTTATGCGCAAGCGCTTGATCCGCAGTGCTGCCGGAATGCCCCGCATCCATACGGATTCAGTGATAGACGGGGTTGAGGTGCTGTACTTTGAGTTTGGCATCGATAGTACTCTGGATGGCCGTGCCAATTACTTTGTACCACTGTCGCACATGCAGGCCGAGCATTGGTACCAGCAGGAGCAGCGTATTGTTGCCATTAGTTATTATGTGGTAGTGCGTAGTCTGGAAGCTGATGTTCGTTATCTGAACGAGCACTGGTATCCGATGGGGCAAAGTGGCTTTCAGGCGCCGGGCGATCATTATCGACGATTACAATTGCAAAGCACCCAGTACCTGCACAATGTTGCTTTGCAGTATCAGGGAGGCTGAGTGATGAAAAAGGCTGAAGGATTTGCATTGATTACGACTTTGTTGTTGGCCAGTGTGCTGGTGATGTTGTCGTTGGCTTTGCTGCAAAGCAGTCTTCTTAGCATGCGGGTGGCAGATAGTGGGCAACAGGGAGTGCAACTACGCCATCAAAGCTGGTTGGAGCATCGGCAGTACAGGAACGAAGTGGCCAGGCAGTTACTCAGCGAAGCAGCGCAGTGTCCAGCCTTGTACGCGGCCTGGGCCGGGAGTGAGTTAACCTGTAGTCGCTACTTACTGGTAACTGCTGCCGAGCAGCAATGGTTCAGTGCCGGCGTAGGGAGTATCGTGGTACAACTTCAGTTGTCGGAGGAAAGCATTGATGATTAAGCTGGAGATAATGCTGTTGCTATTAGCTGGCTTGAATCCAGTATTTGAGCCTTTGAGCTGCTTTCCAGCGCATGAAGAACCTACAGACTACCAGGTAACCGCTAGCGGCCAGGTGTACCGTCATAGCCAGGCTGGCAGGCGTCTGCCTGAGAGAACACTTGTTGCCGATCTTAGTGGCGCAGGCTGGCGGTTTACTTCACGACATCGTGTGGTACAAAGCCAGATGAGTTTGACTGCCTATGGCGCTCATCAGGTGTTTGAGCAGCTGTTGCTACTGGCTTACGATCCAGTAAATAGCTCAGAGCAGATGTTGGCACTGCGGATCTTTCCACAGCAATCAACGCCCTGGCAGTTCGAGCAAATACAGTCCTATGTGAGTGAGGCCGAGTTCAGCCGGCCGGAGTATGAGGTAGTAGCGCTGTGGCATCAGCAACAGCAGGCTGCAGGCTGGCGGCGGCCATTGGCCGGGTTGGCAATGCAACTGCCTGAATTGTATGCTGGTGTTCTGTATCTGCCGGTCCTCCATCAGGATACTGCAGAGCATAGCTGCCCAGATGGCCCTGTTGATATCAGTGTGTTAATTCTTCATATGCATTCTGGACACAGTTTGTCGCCTGGGATTGAACTCCAACTGGAGCAAGCAGGGCCTTTACGATGGCAGCTAATAAAAACAGAGCAGCGACTTGCACTTTGGCTGCTGCAAGAAGAGCAGCGTCAGTTGGTGCAGCCAGAGATACTGGAGATCAGCAGTGACTGTCTAAACTGTGTCCAGGCACTGGATCTGGCCGAATGGCCACAGCAGCGGGCAGTTGCTCAGTTTTGGTTGGAAGAGGGAGCTTATTGATGAAAGCCGGCCGGGGAATAACGTTGATCGAGCTGTGTCTGGTGGTGGTGATTATTGCTTTGTTGGCAGCGATTGCTTACCCGTCTTATACGCGCTTGGTGGTAAAAAGCCACCGGGTAGAAGCTACGGAGGCATTGATGACACTGGCAACAAAACAGGAGTTGTATTTCAGTGAGTTTCGTCGATACAGCGACTCTTTGGAGGAGCTTGGAGTGCAGCGTCCACAGACCAACTCTGGCCGTTATCAGCTGAGTTTACAGTTACAAAATGAAGGTATGGGCTATCTTTTGCTGGCTGAGGCTATCGGCTTGCAGAGCCAGGATACGGAGTGCCGGGCGTTTAGTCTGAATCAGATTGGGCAACGAAATACCGCAGTTCCATATACCGATAGTTGTTGGCGCTAAAGGGGTTAAGTGCCATCAGGGCAGGGTTCATCCTGATACTGCAACCGGCTTCGACCCGCCTGATTGATGGTCAGGGTGTAATGCCAGTTCATACCTGCTTCCGGGCAATAGCGAAAGCTGCCATTTTCCAGTGGGCCCAAACTTCCATCACGCCGAAAGCTGAGTTGGGTGCGGTGGTAACTGAGGTGATGCGCAGGGTGGACTTTTGGCAATTCCTTGACCGGCTGCCAGCTGTTGTGCTGCCACTGACTAATTTGCAATGGTTGTTGCGACCAATTGCTATCGCATTCGGTGCCCACTCCGGGGCAAACTCTGACACTGGTGGCTTGTCCACTCGCTAGCATCCGGGCATAAGTAAGCTGCTGACTCAGTTGCTTCATGTAAGACTGAGCGCGTTGTTTACTGATAAAGTTTTGCCAGGAAGGAAGTCCGACAGTGCTGAAAGTAATAATCACCAACAGCACTGTCATCATTTCTATCAGAGTCCAGCCGTTGCGTTTCATTTCACCATCTTAAATTCATCACAATCACTAAATTATGATAACTTAAGTGGCTCTTGTCAATTTTTTGTGATTTTAAAAGGGGTGATTGAACCTCAGTCGTAAACGGTCGGTATGGGTTGCCGTTTGTGTTGAGTTTTCAGATAAATACTAACCAGACGTTGTTGAACCTGAAGCGAGACAGGCTTTCCTTCCAAAAAGTCATCAATGTCATCGTAACTGAGCCCAAGCGCAGCTTCATCGGCTTTTTGTGGTTGCAGGCACTCCAGATCTGCAGTAGGTACTTTTTGTACCAGCTGTGCTGGCGCTCCCAGCCATGCCGCTATAGCCCTGACCTGACGTTTGCTTAAGCCAAACAAAGGCGCTAAATCACAAGCGCCATCCCCCCATTTGGTGTAAAAACCAGTAATATTCTCGGCCGAGTGATCGGTCCCGAGTACCAGCCCTCCCAACAAGCCTGCAACATGGTACTGAATAACCATACGGGTTCGTGCTTTGACATTGCCTTTGCTAAAATCAACCTTGTGGGCATCTTCTACCCTGATCCCTGTGGCAGCCAAGGCACTGGACGTCGCCTGATGAATGGCATCCGCACCCGGTTGTACATTGATGTTCAATGACTGGTTTGGCTGGATAAAGTCGATGGCCAGCTGCGCTTCAGCTTCATCAGCCTGGCTGGCATACGGTAGGCGTACCGCGAGAAAGCGATACTGGGTTGCACCCTGCTCATTTAATTCATTGATGGCTAGTTGTGCCAGCCGGCCACAGGTGGTGGAGTCGACCCCACCACTAATACCAAGCACTAAACTCGTCAAGCCGGACTGCTGCAACTGGCGTTTAATAAAATCTACCCGGCGGCGAACCTCTGTGGCGGGGTCGATAGAAGCTTGTACACGCATTTCTGCAATAATTTGTTCTGGAGTCATCGTCGTTTCCTGCTAAGAGGCTTTGGGCAATACCCAATAGGTTACAGATAATGCTATCATAGAGTTAGTCTCTGTTCAGGTGGTTGTGTACATGAAAAAAATCGAAGCGATTATCAAACCTTTTAAACTGGATGATGTGCGGGAAGCTTTGGCAGAAATTAACATCACTGGTATGACGGTTACCGAGGTTAAAGGCTTTGGCCGGCAAAAAGGCCATACGGAGTTGTATCGTGGTGCTGAATACATGGTGGATTTTTTGCCAAAAGTGAAACTGGAAATCGTGGTGTCGGATGACCAGGTGGAGCGTTGTATTGAAGCCATCACCAAAACAGCGCATACCGGCCGGATTGGTGATGGTAAGATCTTCGTGCTGGATGTCGGTCGGGTGATTCGGATCCGCACCGGCGAGGAAGATGAAGAAGCCATTTAAGGTTAAAGATCTTCAAAGCCCGGTAGTCCTATTTGCCGGGTGCTCACTTTGGTTGTCACGTGCCTGTGGGGCCTGCGGCGGCTGGCATGTTTTTCAATGACTTGTTGCTTCCGCACCTGCCAATCGATGGGATCCAGCTTTTCTTTCCACTGCAGCAAGGCGTGACGGGCACTCTTTATCGCTGCGTCAGGATCAACAATGGGGGCCGGATAGTTGTATGACACCAAAGATGCAAAACGCTGGCGCACAGAGCCAGGCATCAGCCAGGGAGTATGGATCCAACTGGTTGGCACGGTTGCCAGCTCTGGTACCCAATAACGGATATAGCTTCCGCTAGGATCCCGCTCTTTACTCTGCTTCACCGGGTTGTACATCCGGTTGACGTTGATACCGGTCACACCGCATTGCATTTGTATCTGTGGATAATGAATACCCGGTTCGTAATCAATAAAACACTTTGCCAGATGCAGTGCAATTGGGCGCCATGGCAGTCCAAGGTAATAACTGGCAAAAGATGCCAGCATGGCTCTGCCTCTGAAATGCAGCCAACCAGTAGCCAGTAAGGCGCGCATGCAGGCATCAATCAATGGGTAACCGGTATGGCCGGTACACCAACTTGAATAGCGGTGCGGCTCAAAGCTATCTTCCCGAAAACCAATAAAACCAGAATGCATTGGGAGAAACTCTATGGCAGGCTCCGTTTCAAACTTTTGAATAAAATGGCAATGCCACCGCAACCTGGATAAAAACGCGGATAAATTGGCTCGATTTGCCGCTGAATGCTGTAATTTCAGCTGTGTGTCCTGAAACAGTTGACGCAAACTGAGTTCGCCATAGGCCAGAAAAGGACTTAAACGTGAGCTGTGCTCTGCCGACGCAGCTGGCTTACCTATGCTGCGCAAATAATGCTGGTGCCGGTTGCGGAAAAAAGAATCGTAGGTGGTTGTCAGTAAGGCATCAAAGCGTTGAATGCAGGCGCCGATATCACGGCTACGTGTTAGTTCTGGTAATGGCTTGGGATCGGGCTCATGCAACAAAGGCAGTCGGGCCGGACGAGGGACCAAAGGTTCTTTGAGCCAGGTGTCTGTCTCCCGTTGCCAATGATCTCTGTTGACAGAGCCCCTAAGTACCGCAAACTGCCGATACTGCCGCCATGGGATCGATTGACGTTTCAAAGCGCGCGCAACAGCAAGGTCGCGTTGATAGGTCCAGAGGTTGCCTGTTTCCTCATGGCTATGCACCTGGCAAATTTGAAACTTTTGGCATAGCGCAAGCAAAACGTGACTGGCAGGTCCTACTTCAATGATTAACGGTTGCCCTAATTTTGTTAACTCTTGGTCCAGGCGCTGCAGGCTGGCTTTGATAAAATGCCACTGTCTGAGCGAGGTGTCTGGTTGCTGCCAATAGTCAGGCTCTATGATGTAGACTGGCAGCACAGCTCCTTGCCTGGCTGCCTCATAAAGTGGTGCATGATCATCAATGCGAAGATCACGCTTAAACCAAACCAGTTGCCTCATAATTTTTCCAGGCTATTGAGTATAAGGTCGGCGTGTTGGCGGATAGCTTGTTGTTCTTGCTCTGGCTTTTTATGCCACTGCTGGTAAGCCAGCTGCAAGCGGGCATTGCCACCTAATTGCTCACTATTGCGATCCAGAAATCCCCAATACAAAGCATTGAACGGACAAGCACCTTCGCCATAGATTTTCTTTACATCGTATGGGCAGTGCTGGCAGTAATTGCTCATCCGCTGAATGTACTTGCCACTGGCGGCATAGGGTTTGGAAGCAAGCACTGCATCATCAGCAAACAACGCCATGCCCAGGGTGTTAGGCAGTTCAACCCACTCAAAGGCGTCAGCATAAACGGCCAGGTACCAATCGGTGACCTCATCCGGGTTTAAAGCAGTCAAGAGCGCAAAGTTGCCTGTCACCATCAAACGATGAATATGGTGGGAATACGCATAATCGATGGTGCTTTGAATCGCCTGTTGCATGCAGCGCATTTGCGTCTTTGCAGTCCAGTAAAAGGCCGGCAGTGGCCGCTGTGCCGCCAGGGTGTTCCGTGTTTTGTATTCAGGCATCAGTAACCAGTACAAGCCGCGCACAAACTCCCTCCAGCCGATCAACTGACGGATAAATCCTTCCGCGGCATTGAGTGGTACCTTGCCATCCTTGTAGGCTTGTTCGACTTTCAGGCACATCCAGCGTACATCCAGCAAGCCTATGTTGAGGTACATAGAGCAGATGCTGTGAAACAAGAAAGGCTGGTCCAGCAGCATCGCATCCTGATAATCACCAAATTGAGCCAACTGCTGCTCAACAAAATGCAAAAATGCCTGCCGGGCCTGTTTGCCCGTGACGGCTAAGCGGAAAGTAGTCGCATCGCCCATATTATCCGTGAAATGCTGCTCTACCAGCACCATCACATCCCGGGTCATGGCATCAGGCTCAAACTGAAGCGGGGGGATCTGGGCCAGATCGGGTGGGCAGGCTTTGCGATTGGCTTTATCGTAATTCCACTTGCCACCTTCGGGCTGGTTTTTGTCATTCATTAACAAGCGGCTGTAGCGGCGCATCTCCCGGTAAAAATACTCCATGCGAAATTGCTGCCGATCTTTCGCCCAGTTGGCGAATTGCTGGCGCGAACACAAAAAGCGATCATCGCTCAGTTGCTCAAGTGGCAGGTTGAATTGTTCCTGCCAACGGGCAATTTCTTGCTCTAAGCGATACTCACCGCACTCGGTCAGTAAAATACTGCTGAGCTCGGGATGCTTTGTCAGGGCATAGGCTACCGCGTCAGTCATACTAAGCACGGATGGGTACTCCGCAAACTTCAGATAAAGGACCTGATGGCCCAGTTGCTGTAATGTATCGGCAAAATGCCGCATGGCACTGAATATCAGTACCAGCTTATGGCTGTGGTGTTTGGTATAGCTGGCTTCAGCCATGACTTCGGCCATCAAAATCACATCGTCTGTTGCTATCGCTTCTAAGCTTGCGAGGGCGGGGCTGAGCTGATCGCCCAAGATTACGACTAATCGTGGCATGCTGTTGTCCAATTCGGTTTTGTTTTTAAGTTACGTCGTTCTGGCAAGGCACGATCAAAAGAATGCTGAATGAAAGCCGGTCAGTTCGCTGGCGGAATGAAGCCGTTATGTTATATTGTAACTTTTCTGGAGGGCTCACATGTTGACAGAACAAGAGTTGCTGCAAATGCCGGCAGATGATTACATGAATACCAGCCAATTGGCTTATTTCGAGCAGCTGCTGCGCCAGCAAAAACAGGATCTTCAGCGGCGGATTGAACAAAGTAAGCAATCGCTTGGCAGCCGCGAGGTCGAGCCTGATGAGCTGGACAGAGCTTTGATTGAAGAGGAAAACCGTCAGAGCTTGCGCTTGGTGGAGCGAGAGTATTTTTTACTGCGTAAAATTGAACAAGCTCTGGATCGGATCGCCAGCAGAGACTATGGCTATTGCAAGGAGAGCGGTCAGCCGATCGGTTTGAAACGACTTTTGGCACGGCCAACGGCAGAGCTGAGCCTGGATGCGAAAGAGCGGCAGGAAATGCAGGAAAAGCACTTTAGTAAGCGGCGGGGTTAGCCACTTTGCAAGTGGCAAGGCAAAGCGTATGATGAGAACCATACTCGGTGTAAAAAGCGGAAATAAATCATGATAAAAGCAAATGCATTGGTAGTGACTACGTTGGCCAGCAGTTTGGTGCTGGGGGGGGGCTTGGTTGGAGCCGAGGTGCATGCTCATGAACAGCGGCATCAACACAGCCATGAACATCAGCATGCCGATAGTGAACCTGCAGAGCAGCATCATCATACGACAGAACACAATCATAGCCAGAATCATGATCACAGTCATGAGCACAGCCACGACCATGATCATCATCACGATGATGAGTTTACTCAGCTTGGCGCTCATGTGCACGGTGAGGCCTTACTCACTTTTGTGCTGGAAGGCAACGAAGCCATTCTTGCATTGCAAACGGCCGCTTACAACATCGTTGGCTTTGAGCATGCACCTTCGACGGATGAGCAGGAGCGAGAGATACAGGCTGCACTTGCCATGTTATCGAAAGGCAGTTGGTTTGAATTAAATCGTGATACTGGCTGTCAGGTTGAGCAGGCAGACTCCAGTACCGATTTAACCCGACCAGGCCATCAAAACCATGGTGATTTTTACGCTAACTTTACTTTGCTCTGCCATAATCCGGCACGCTTGCAGTACCTGGATTTATCCTTGATACAACTAATGCCTGCGCTGGAGCGGGTGCAGGTGCAGTGGGTGGTCAATGAGCGTCAGGGCATGAGTACGGCTACCTTACGGGAAGGTCGTATCCGTTTTTAATCCATTAGATCAGCAGATCGAAAAAAAGCGCCATTGGCGCTTTTTTTCGATCTGCTGTGGAATTTACCAGCTGTACTCTTCAATGTGATCCGCTTTTATGCTGTAAGCGGCGAATGCCAAATCGTGATTCATCGAGTCGGTAGTCAGTATGCCGGTGATCCAAAAAGGTGTGTACATCATATCGGCGGTCAGGCCTTTTGCTTCAGTAACATAGATAATCTGGTTCGGTGGAGGTGGTGGGACATGGATACAGGCTCCAAAGTAAGGCACCAGAAAAAAGCTGGTGACATTTTGGTTTTGATCAAACTCCAGCGGTACAATAAAACCTGGTAGACGAACACGCTGATTATTAAACTCTTCACGCACCTTGGCTGAGCTTAGCACCTGTTGCCACAAGCTGGCGTATGGATCGTCGGAGGCATCATCAAACGGCGATGGCTGACTGTAGTCGTGCTCAATATCCGGCAAACTTTCCAGCAGTGCCAGATCTTCCTCTGGCATCAGATCGGTCCATTCCAGGGTGCGCACCTCGTCGGCTTGCAACTGGGCGGAAGTAAATGCGACAGATAGCAACAGGATTGCCATAGACAGTACACGCATCATTGGAGCTTACTCCTGAACTTTGGTATAAATCACTTCCATCATCTTACCATGAAGGTTGAACAACCGGTGACTGACAAGCCGAAAAAATATGTAATTGAACTCAAAAAAATGCGTTTTCGTTGGCCCGGTAAGCAAGGCTGGCAGCTGGCATTGGATAGCTTGCAGCTGGAACCTGGTCAGCATTTGTTTATCCGTGGGGCATCTGGCTCTGGTAAAACAACCTTACTTAATTTACTCAGTGGCATTACCACACCGAACGAAGGTGAGCTTTGGTTGCAGCAAACGGCGATGCATCAGTTATCGGCGGCCAAGCGGGATACCCTGCGAGCCCAACAAATTGGGGTGGTCTTTCAGCAACTGAACCTGATCCCTTATCTATCCGTGCTGGACAATGTGTTGCTGGTGGCTTGTTTTGCGAACCAGGGGGCGCATGCGTTGACTGGCCGTGCCATCATGTTGTTGCAGCATTTGGGTCTTAACGATGAACTGCATCCAAAAAAAGCCTCGGAGCTAAGCGTAGGTCAGCAACAGCGGGTGGCGATTGCCCGGGCGTTACTGCTTCGCCCGGCCTTGCTGATTGCCGATGAACCAACATCAGCGCTGGATGCTGATAACCGCGACGCCTTTATGAAACTGATGCTGGCGGAAGCGAATGAAAGTGGCACCACTGTGATTTTTGTCAGCCATGATCAGGCGCTGCAAGGCTACTTTAACTGGCACTTGCCGATGGATCAACTGGAGCAGGGGGTACAGCCATGCTGATGAAACTGGCGCGTTTGAGTTTATGGAATCGCCGCGGTACCGTTGCGATGACAGTGCTATCCTTGGTCATCAGCATCAGTTTGCTACTTGGGATTGACCACCTGCGGCATGAAGCAAAAAACAGCTTCACCAGCACGGTTTCGGGCACCGATTTGATTGTTGGAGCACGCTCCGGCCAGCTGAACTTGCTGCTGTATTCGATTTTTCGTATAGGCAATGCCACTGCCAACATCAGTTGGGAGACGTATCAGCGTATCCAGAATCACCCGCAAATTGGCTGGACTATCCCCATCTCACTGGGTGACTCGCACCGCGGCTATCGGGTGGTTGGTACCAATCAGGATTATTTTAAATATTACCGATACGCAGGCCAGCAGCAGCTGCAACTGGCGCAGGGAACGATTTTCCAGGAGCTGTATGACACGGTACTTGGGTCTGAGGTTGCAGCACGGCTTGGCTATCAGTTGGGACAGGAAATTGTACTGGCCCATGGCATTGGCCAGGTCAGTTTTAGCGAGCATAAAGACAAACCCTTTAGCGTAGTGGGAATTCTAGCGCCAACCGGCACTCCGGTGGACCAAAGTGTGCATGTTAGCCTGGAAGGTATAGAAGCCATTCACATTGATTGGCAGCAAGGTGCTCCGATGCCCGGACGTCGGGTCAGTGCGGAGCAGGCTCAGGAAATGGATTTAACGCCCAAAGCCATTACGGCTTTTCTGGTAGGGCTGAACTCCCGGGCGGCTACCTTTTTGGTGCAGCGGCAAATCAATGAATTCCGTGGTGAACCTTTGACGGCTATTTTACCCGGTGTGGCACTGGCCGAGTTATGGCAGATGCTCAGTATGGTTGAGCGCTTGCTGCTGGTGATCACAGTGTTGGTGTTATTGGCCGGTTTGGTTGGGATGACCACCACACTGCTTGCTTCAATGAAAGAGCGGCAGCGGGAGATTGCCATTTTGCGGGCCGTTGGTGCTCACCCGCGCACTTTGTTCTGGCTGGTGCAGCTCGAAGTGTTGTTAATAAGCCTGACTTCTTTAGTCGTGGCCATGGTGGTGTTGATGATTGGGCTTTGGCTTGGCCAGGATCTGCTGGCTGGTCGCTATGGTTTGTTTATTGGGTTAAACCCAATCCGACAGAGTAGCTTACAACTGATGGGCCTGGTGCTGGGGCTAGCACTGTTGCTGGGTTGTATCCCTTCTTGGTTGGCGTACCGCAAAGCACTGACTGATGGGCTTAGCGTGCGCTTGTAGCTGGCAGTAAGCTTTGCAAAATGGTGCGGTACTGATTGCTGGCCTGCAGTTGCTGCAGGCCGCGATTAAAGCGTTCCATCAACTCCTCCGAGCGAGGATCCTGCTTGGAGAGTATCAGGTACATCGGCCGTTGCTCCAGCACCGGCTCAATGTACTCTATGTTTTCGGCGTGCTCCGGCAGTAAGGTTTGCAGCAGGTAGAGGCCGTTTAGCTTATCAGCAGGTACCAAGTCGACGCGTCCGAGTGCCAGCATGCGAAAGGCCTGCTCATCACTGGCAACTGCAATGGTATTGAGCCTTGCGCGCAGCAACCCCTCGGGCTGTGCGTAGCCCTGCACTACCCCCAATCGATAGCGCGAATCCGCCAGTTGCTGGAAGTTACGAAACTCCAGCGGCATGCTACGGCGCTTAAACAACACGATTTGGTTGGCGTACATCGGCTGCGAATACAAAAAGTTTTCCACTCTGTCGTCAGAGTACCAGGCAGCGATGAGACCCACGTAATTCGCAACTTTCGCTTCATGCAGAGCGCGGCCAAAGGGCATGAACTCTACTTCGATCTGAATGCCTTGCAGTGAAAAGGCCTGACGGATGATTTCTGTGACTGCGCCTTGCTTTGGTAAGTCTGCTCCATAGTGGGGATGGTAGTTGCTGCTGGCCAGCACAATACGTTCAGCCTGAAGTGAAGCGCTGAACAAAAAGCCTAAACATAGCAGCAAACAAGATAGCAGCAGTTTCATCAATCATCCTTACCGGATACAGCTCAGGCCTGAGTATAACGTTCGGAGTAAGCCGGTGGTTTGATAAAAAACTGATATTTGTTGCCTTTACTTACTCCGACGTACTGGTGCTCCAGTACGCCTGAGTGATAAAGGATTTACTTAACAGCTTTCGACTGATGCGGTCTAACTCCTCACCATCAATGGAGATCGCAGCCAGCATGGCCTCGACTTCGACATCTTCATTGCCAAAGGGCGTCACTTCCATGCCGCGGGCGGGAAGCTTGGCGGCTTCCAGTACCAACTCGACCACATCCATCGCATGCTTTTGCTGCTGCTTATCGGCAATCACATGCAAGATATAGGTGACTTCAGTTGATTCCACATCAATGGGCTGACGGTTGATTTGGTTGACAATGGGCCGCAGCAGAGTATTGGCTGCCAACACAAAGAGTGTTCCGAGTACGGCTTGCGGTAACAGGATTGGCGCTCTAGTCCGATTAACGAGCCAAGCACAAAGGCCGCCACCAGACTGATCAAGCTATCGAGTAATGGGAAGAGTTGAATGTTTTGTACTGCAAGCATGGCGTTCTCCTTAAATCTGAGCCATCTGCGGCTGAGTGAGTGATGGATAAAGCTGCCCGGAGAACCACTGCCCAGCCGATGTCTAAAGCTGACCGGGCAGTGTACATACAGGGTGTTGCTGTTTAATGACGGTTAACCAAGTGGAATATCCAGGATCCAGGTGGCCATCGCAAAGTAAATGATTACGCCACATGCATCAGCAATGGAGGTAATCAAAGGTGCACTGGCAGCTGCTGGATCCAGCTTAAAGCGGCTCAGCAAAAACGGCAGTGACATACCAATAACGCTTCCTACAACCACCACAATTTGCATGGTCAAAGCAACAACCAGCGCAATCTCCGGGCCGCCGCGCCAGAAGCCCAGGGTAGAAACCGCTAATGCCATGGTTAAGCCCAGCAAGCCAGCGACTACAAACTCTTTCCCCAGCATTTTGGCCCAGTCTTTGATCATTACCTCACCGGTTGCCATGGCCCGAACCATCAGGGTGGCAGCCTGGGAGCCGGCATTACCGCCACTGTCCACCAGCAAGGGCAGGAAGAACACCAGCGCAATGTAGGCTTCGATGGTGTCTTCAAAGTAAGCAATACCGGCACCCGAGAAGATGTTGCCAAATACCAGCAGCACCAGCCAGAACACCCGCTTGCGATACAACAAGTTGATGGAAGCGTCCTTGATGTTGCCGACAATTTCGCTGACGGCACCGACTTTCCGAAAATCGGTGGTGGCTTCTTCAGCAGCAACGTCCATGGCATCGTCGTAGGTCACAATACCCACCAGCTTATCGCCTCCATTGGTAACCGGCAGTGCAATCAAGTCATACTTGGCAATCAGCTGCGACGCCACTTCCCGTGGTGCATCGGCTTTGACATAGACAGGATCGTGCGTCATAAAATCACCGATAATGGCATGTTCATCGGCCATAATCAGATCTTTCAGCGACACGGTGCCAACCAGCCGACGTTCTGAGTCCACCACATAGGCCTGGTAAATGGTTTCGGTATCCGGTGCCGCTTTACGCAACTGGGCAATGCCTTCTTTGGCGGTGCGTTTCGCATCGACCAAAGCGTAGTCAGAGCTCATCACTGAGCCTACTTTATCTTCCTCGTAAGCTGCCAGTTTACGGATATCTTCACGCTCCGCTTTGGCGAGTACCGGTAGCAAGCGTCCTTGCTGGTCTTCGGGCAGCAGATTGAACAAGTCAGCGCGCTCATCCGATGCCATATGAAGAAACAACTCTCCCAGAGCTTTTTGATCCAGGCTGGGTACGATCTCTGCCTCAAGCTCTTTGGGCAGGTAACCAAACAGCTGAGCACGCTCATCCACCGGTGTCAGGCTAAGTAACTGAGCAATTTGCGTCACAGTAAAGCTGCTGAGCACGGCACCAATATCGGCTGGGTGACAGCGGCGGACCAGATGAGCCATATCGTCTTTGTCTTTGCTCAGTAGTACAGTGCGCAGGCTAAAGATTAAGTCTTGTGCATTCATGATGATTCTCCCTGCTTAAAAGGCGCTGAAGTAAAAAACGAAACCGGCACTTAGCCAATACTCATTCGCACTGCTGCTTAGACGGTTGCCATAGTTGATATCCAGTTGCAAACGCTCTGCTTTGGGTTCGAAACGATAACCAAGTTGATAAAAAGGCCGGCCGGCTTCTTTGCGGAACACTTCGGCGAAGGCCCAGTGGTTGGCAATCACCTCCCGCTCCAGAGCGATACCTGCAGTTACTTCATTGCCGGCATCACGGTTATTGGCGTAGCCAAGGTTGCTGTGCAGTAACCAGGCATCGTCAGCAAAGCTGTGGGTGACTGCCAGGTTCAGATGCTGATCACCTCGAAAACTACCTTGCGCAAAGCCATGGCTAAAGCCAATAGTGGCGCCCCAGCTGTTGGTCTCCAGTGTTCTTAATTCGGTTTTTGCTGCCAGTTCATACAGGTCGGGTTCACCGGCTGTTTGGTTGGCGTAGCCAAATCCCCATTCAATACCAGCTACCTGACAAGCCGGAACCAGCCAGAACTCATTAGGGCCACGATTACGCTGCCACCAGCTTTCCAGCTGGCAGTCGTCAACAATGGTCGCATCATCGGTGATCAGCGGCCGACCGGCATTTGCCAGGCTGCTCAGGCCCATTAAAACAACGGCCAGTGCTGTCAGAGACAACGATTTGGTTGGGGCTACGGTTGCGTCACGCAAAGCTACATGATTTTTAGTGTACATGCGCCTTATCCTCTTCGGTTGAAGCGGGTGCCAGCATGAGTAAACGGATTGTATGAGGCCGTCTGTGACTGTTAGAGCAACAAATGAAATGCACCAGTCCGCCTCTCGCCAGCCATGACACCGCCATAAGGGCAGCACAGGGCACAGCAAGCAGTACGCATCTGCGCTAATGGCAATGCGTTGTTACGGATGATAGTGAACAGAGATGACGATGGAGTTACAAAGATAACAACAGACATCACTATTCCGCGCTTGGCAGAATAGTGCTAAAGACCAGACTGCGAAGCGTTAAAACATTCCTCGTGTTGACTGACAATCGACAGACCAACGCCTACTACCAGGTTGTTCGCCCACGATGGGTCTCCGCAGTGGTTAAAGTTGGGCGTATTATAAGAAGTCAATCAGATTGTGCAAGTGAACTTTTCTTTTTTTCAACATTTGATTGTTTTCAGCGACAGCTTCGGGCAATAAAACCCGCTGAAGCACCTATTTTTCATGGCTTTTCGATTGAAAATTCGCTACTTTTTAGCTAAATCGATTTGGTAACGGATGAGGCATGACAGCATCGCAACAGGATATTCAGGCACAATTAGCGGCGTTGCGAAACAGTTATCTGCTGCGTTTGCAGCAGGATTGGCCAGAGATTACTGCTCAGGCAGGCCAGTTGCTGGATGAAAGCAATACCGGCTGGCAAAGCATAGCCAAAACTCTAAAACAGCGCTTTCATACGTTGGCTGGCTCTGCGGGCACTTTTGGCATGCCACAACTTGGTCAGCAAGCCAAAGCGCTGGAAATGGAGCTTGATGCCTGGCTGAATGGTGGTGGACGCCCTGAAACCGAGCTCAAACAACAGTTTTTACACATGGTGCAAGAGCTTAGCCATCACACCAGCAACAAGCCAGAGGCCTCGGCTGCACCATTGTTTCAACCGGTAGATGATGAGTTCACCCGCAAAGCGCATATTGCAATATTCAGCAAAGATGCAGATCTTGGGAAACAGCTAACATCAGCCATGGACCCTTTTGGTCATCAAGTGGATAGTTTTCAAGAGTTTGATGCATTAAAGGCAGCCTTGACATCGGATAGACCCGATGTATTGATTTTAGATATGTCAGGTAACCGCTTACCTCAAGGTATGAAAAGCTTGCTGCAACAACTGCTGATAGACGAGCAATCGTCTATGGTACTGTTTATTGTCGGTAAAAAAGAGAGTTTCAACCATTATCTGACTGCCGTGCGGTTGGGAGCAGGAGGTTATTTTATCAAACCACTGGATGCTGCTGCGATTGAGCTACGCATTCAGCGGTTGCTGACACAACGACAACAGGCGCGCTTTCGGATCCTGATTGTCGATGATGATGTGATGTTGGCACAGCATTATCAACTGATTATTGAGCAGGCTGGTATGGAAGCCAAGGTAGTGAATGATCCCACTAAGATGCTGATAGGTTTGCAAGGGTTTCAGCCCGATGTGATTCTGCTGGATGTTAATATGCCGGACTGCACCGGTCCGGAGCTGGCGCAGATTATTCGCTTTAAAGATGAGTGGCTTGGCGTACCTATTGTCTATTTGTCGTCGGAAACAGATAGCCAGCGGCAATTGGATGCGCTGGTCAAAGCTGGAGATGATTTCATTTCCAAGCCTATTACCGATCAGGCTTTGGCCGTGACTGTATTCGCCAGGGCTCAGCGTGCCAGACAACTGGCCGAGATGATGACCCGTGATAGCCTGACCGGGTTGTTGCAGCATGCCACTGTGAAGGAGCGATTAAGTGACGAGATAGCCAAAGCCAAGCGCAGCAAGCAGGAGTTAATCGTGGTGATGCTGGATTTGGATCACTTTAAGCGGGTCAATGATCAATACGGTCATTTGGTGGGCGACCAGGTGATCAGCAGTCTGGCGAACCTGCTGCAGCAAAAACTCCGTAAAACCGATGTGATAGGCCGTTATGGTGGCGAAGAATTTTTACTGGCCTTGCCGGATTGTTCATTGCAAAAAGCTAAATCCATTATTGATGGCATCCGCCAGTCGTTTCAAGCCATTCCATTCAGTGGCCAGGAGCAGTCGTTCCAATGCACCTTCAGTGCAGGCCTGGCCCGGGTTGACACCAGTCAGTCAACCGATGAAAACATCGACCGGGCTGATCAGGCGCTCTACCAGGCCAAGCACAATGGCCGCAATCGGGTAGAGCTTGCCTGATAAACAATGACAAAAGCCAGTTAGACGTTAGGTACAGTCTGGTTGGTTGCGCACTGTAATGGCCGAGAGTGGCTTGGCATCCAGCCAAAACCGGCGAAAGGCCCAGGTCCACATTTCCAGCATCTGGTAGGGTTTATCCAGTTGGACCACGGCTATCGGTTCTAATTCGTTGTCTTGCTGACAGGCCAGGCTGAATTCAAAGGCATAATTGCCCTGCATGCCCATCCGCAGGTCAGCCATGGTGAGCAGCTCGCCGTGCTGAAAATAACCGACAAAGCCATGACTGAAACGGGTGAGCTCCTTTGCTTGCGGTAGTTGGCGTAGTGCCTGCGTCTGTTTTGGAAAGACATGCTGGCGAAATTCAATCGGTGTGGTGCCATCATTCAGGGCATAGAAACCTTCGCGATAGCCAGCCTGATCCATCACCACAATGCGCCAGACCAGGGTGTTCAGGGCTGTGGGTTGTACCAGCCGTTCATAGTGCGCAAGCTCTTGATGCATTCTATCGAGTTGCCACAGTACCCAGTGTTGAGCGGCTAAGCCCCAGCCTAAGTACAGCGAGACTAGCAGCAAGCCCAGTTGATTAAAACCAAGGCCACGGCCCGGCAAACGCCAGGCCAGACCAACCCCAATCAGCAGTGGCAGAGTATAGAGCGGATCAATCACAAAAATACTTTCCAGCGCGAAGGGGTAGTCGCTAAAAGGCAGCGCCAGTTGAGTACCGTAGGTGGTGAAGGTATCCAGCAAACTGTGGGTGATAAGCACCAGCCAGATGGCCAGCCACCAGCGAAGAAACAAGGCTTGTTGTTGGTGCCAGCGGCAAATCAACCAGGCCAGCAGTGGTGAGAACAGTGTCTGGTAAAAAAAAGCATGAGTTTCACCGCGATGACGCAGCATATTGCTTAAATCATCGCCGAAGTTCCAAAATACATCCAGATCGGGCAAGGTGCCAGCGGCAGCTCCCCAGAGAGCGGCTTTTTTCACCGGAGTGGATTTGCCCATCACCGCGACGGCGACGGCGGCACCAAGGGCGGCTTGGGTCACAGAGTCCATCAGTCGTTTACCATTTGCATGGTGACGGCCAAGCAGCTAATTGCTGGCAAAGTTAGCAAGAAAGTAATGCAATTCATGAAGTAAGCCTTCTTCTGCAAAGCGAACAGCTTAAAAGAAGGCCTGTAGTCTGTCCAGTAACTGCTGCGTTGCAGCACAGCAGCTTGCGAGCCAGGAAAAACCGCGTTTTTTCCTGACAACTCCCTGAAACGGCCGGTATGCCGCTTCAGGATGGAAACGAGTTAGTGGGCGCGGTACAAACGGCAGAAATAGTCGATAATGGAGTCGGAATCAAAACGGCTAAACTTCAAATGATGCTTTTGCACAATGGCTTCGGCCAAAGAGCGCAAGGTGACATCCAGCGACTGACCACAAGGGCGAGTGAGCTCATGGCGGCTGAACAAGTAATTCAGTGCAACCGAGGTATAGGACTTCCCAGCGATAGGTTGAACCAACTGCAGTTCATGCAGACGAACGCCAAGGTTGCGTAATTTTTCTAAGCGACTTTGTTCGTTCATGGTGCTTCCTCCATCAGTGTATGCGGGTTATCCGGTACATAGAGGTTATCGTCTTTGTCGCTGATAACTTGAGCGGTAATTTGTAAAAGCCGGTGCAGAAAGGCCGTAAAATTGTCACGCAAAAAATGCTACAATCTGCGGATTCAGCATCTTAATGCCGTTTTTTAGAAGAGAGCTCCATGAGAAGAACTACCATAATTTCGTTGCTGGCAGTGCTGGCGTTGTCTTTACAAGGGTGTTCGCCAACCCCGGAACGGGAGCAGCAAGTCGAGCTGCGCATTTTGCATACCAATGATTTGCATGCCTACCTGCTGGGCTACGATTATTTTCAGCAGCGTGATACCGATCGGTTTGGTCTGGCCCATACGGCGGCTTTGGTGCATCAGGCCAGATTGGAGCAGCCCAACAACCTGCTGTTTGATAACGGCGACACCATTCAGGGCAGCGCGATGGGCGATTGGGCCCATGCACAGGGCCTGGAGTATCTTCAGCAGCAACGCCACCCGGTGATCCGGGCGATGAATTACCTGGGCTATGATGCAGCAGCTTTGGGTAATCATGAGTTTAACTATGGCCTTGAGTACCTGGATGCCACCATTGAAGGGGCGACTTTTCCGTTTTTATCGGCCAATGTGTTTGAGCCGGATGCTACAGCCGATGACTGGCAGGCCAGCCGTTATACGCCTTATGTGATTCAAAAGCATAGTTTTGTCGGGAGCGATTTGCAGCGCCATGATATCCAGGTGGGGGTGCTTGGGCTGGTGCCGCCGGATATTATGCGCTGGGATCGGCATCATCTGGAAGGCCGGGTGCAGGCCCGGGATATGCTGGCGGCTGCTCAGTACTTTGTGCCAAAAATGCGTGACGAAGGTGCCGATGTGGTAGTGGTGATTGCCCATACCGGCCTGCGGGATTATGGCGATTATCCAGAGTTTGCCGAGCAAACCGGGCTTTATCTGGCGCAAGTGGAATGGGTCGATGCCTTGTTGCTGGGCCATCAGCACCGGCAACTGCCGGGGCCGGATTATCAGGAGCTGGCCGGAGTAGATGCCGAGCGCGGTTTTATTCATGGCGTACCCGCTGTGATGGGCGGCCAATATGGCAGCCATCTGGGCGTGATCGATCTAACGCTAAAGCGTACCGATGGTACCTGGCAAGTGGTGCAGGCGGCCAGTGAGTTGCGGCAGGTAGGTCCGGAGCGTGATGAGCTGTTGGTGGCTTTGCTGAGCGATGAACAAGCACACACCCTGGCGATGTTAAATCAGCCTTTGGGTGACACCGATGGTGCCATTGAGAACTTTTTTGCCCGGGTCGCTCCAAATACGGCCGTGGCCTGGGTCAATCAGGCGCAAAGCTGGTACGCAACCAGTCTGCAGCAGCAGGGCGAGTTACCGGATTTACCCATTATCAGTGCTGCAGCACCGTTTCGCAGTGGTTTTGGCGGGCCGGAAGACTATACCCACTTGGCAGCCGGGCCGCTAACGCTTGGCAATATCGCCGATCTGTACATTTACCCCAACACCTTGCGGGTGATTGAGTTAAGCGGCAGCGAACTGCGCGACTGGCTGGAAATGTCGGCCCGGACTTTCAATACCATTGAAGCCGGCAAAGACGAGTGGCAGCCATTGCTGGCACCACGGATCCCAAGTTACAACTTCGATATGATGAACGAACTGAGTTACCGCATTGATTTAAGCCAGCCTGCCCGCTTTGATGGTGAGGGCCAGCAAGTGAGCGATAGTCATCGCATTGTGGATTTAAGCTATCAGGGACAGCCGGTCAGCGCTGAGCAGCGCTTCTTGCTGGCAACCAATAATTACCGGGTTAGCGGTGGTGGCTTTTTCCCGCATGCTACCACAGCTCCGGTGTATTACACCGGCCAGATGGAGGTAAGGCAAATCATTGCAGCTTACACCCGCGAACAAGCTAAGCAGCACGGCGCAGCCATTCCGGTGCAACTGCAGCAGAACTGGCAGCTCAAGCTCCCGGCTGAGGCCCGACTGGAGTTTCGTAGCAGCAGCCTGGCAGCAGCCAAAGCTAAAGCAGAACGGCATCCGCGCCTGCAGTTTCTAGGCTTGGATGATGACGGCTATGGCCGTTATCAGTATCTACCGGAGTAAGCGTTTTGAGCGAAGCAGCAGGCATGCGCCTGAATAAATACATCAGTGAAACCGGCATCTGTTCACGGCGCGAAGCCGATCGGCTGATTGAGCAAGGTCAGGTACTGGTCAATGGCAGCCCGGCCGAAACCGGCATGAAGGTGAGCGATGCCGACAGCATTATGGTGGCAGGCAAGCCGCTCAAAGCCAAGCCTAAAGCCGTCTATCTGGTGTATCACAAACCGGTTGGGGTGGTCTGTACCACCGATACGGCGGTTAAAGGCAATATCGTCGATGCGGTGAACTATCCGCAGCGCATTTTCCCAATCGGCCGGTTGGATAAACCGTCTTCCGGTTTAATTTTGCTGACCAACGATGGCGATATCGTCAATAAGATTTTGCGCGCCGGCAATGCCCATGAAAAGGAGTATCTGGTCAGTGTCGATAAACCCATCAACCGCCAGTTTTGTCAGCGGATGGCGGCCGGCATACCGATCCTTGGCACCGTGACCAAGCCGTGCAAAGTCACGCAAATTGGACCAGACCGGTTTTCCATTATCCTGACCCAGGGGCTTAACCGGCAAATCCGCCGTATGACAGCGTATCTTGGTTTTGAAGTGACCCGGCTTAAGCGCATTCGCATTATGAGTTTTCAGCTGGCCGATTTAAAACCCGGCCAGTGGCGCGAAGTCACCCCGGCCGAATTTGCGTTGCTGAGTGATTTGCTTAAAGACTCAGTGAAAACCGAAGAGGCCTCGCAAGGAGCCGGAGCCGGCATCAAAAAAAGGGGCCATCAACCGCGTATCGAGCGGCCAAAGCGGCAGTATCGTCCGGGCTAGCGCATCAGGCCAGCCCGTTTCAGCGAAGGGAGCAAGGCGCTGCTTTAATCTGCCAGCGCCTGATACAAAGTGCGGATCCAGCGCTGTTCAGTAATGAAATTCCAGTGCCAATCCTGCCACTGCTCACCCAAGCCGCGGTTGATGATGGCTTCCAGAGATAAACCTTCGGCTTTGTACTGCTGCACCTGAGCCAGGGTGGCTTCCATCATCCGCAATTCCCGCTCTAAGCCAGCCCGGTTGGTTAACTCGCCGTGCCCTGGGATCACCCGGGTGTTGGCATCAATGCTGGCGATCACGTGACGGGTCACGTCCATATAAGCCTGCAGATTGCCGCCGGCGTTGGTATCGATAAAAGGGAAGCGGCCTTCAAACATCAGATCGCCCATATGCACCACATTGGCTGCTTTAAACCACACGATGCTGTCGCCATCGGTATGGCTTGGTTGCATGGCGATCAGCAGGATATGCTGGCCGTTCATATGCAGGCTTAATTGGTCGCTAAAGGTCAGGTTGGGCAAGCCTTCGGCCGGAAAATTGCTATCGGCTTGCAGGCGTTTACGCACATTATCGTGGGCGATAATGCGGCTATCTGCGGCCAGTTTGGCATTGCCGCCGACGTGATCGCCGTGGAAGTGGGTATTGACCAGCACTTGCAGCGCTTGCCCTTCGGCCAGTTCACTCAGCTTGGCTTCAATCTTGCCGGCCATTTCGGCAAATTGGGCATCGATCAGCAAGATGCCATCGTCCCCGGTCAGGGCCGCCATATTGCCACCAGCTCCGGTTAGCATGTAAAGCCCGGGGGACAGCTCGGTTGCCTCAACCTGCACATCGGCAAAGCGATCGGCCAGTGCCCGGCTGCTTACAAGTAAGAACACACTACAGAGTACAAGGTGAAGCCATTGAATGGTGCGCATCAGGATCTCCAGGTTGGTTGCGAACAGGAAACAACAGTCGTTTGTATCAAAGCCTAGTGAATTTCTGCCAAGTTGGATCATTTTGTCCGAAAATAACTTAGCAATGCATAGTTTGTGATCCGCATAGCAGTCAGCTGGTTATTTCAGCGCAGGTTCAGGCGGGATCACGTCTTATAGAGTTTTAAGCCAGCAAGCGGCTGGCACTGCCATGGCGCAGCCTGCAGCCTCTATAAGGTAGCTACTGATGAATAAGAATCTCTGTCCTGCATTTGCTTTCTGTGGTGTGATGTCCTTGATCTTGGTGCATACGGTAAGTGCTGAAACGGTGCTGACCGATGCCAACCTGATCAAGCTGGAAGCGGCCTTGCCGGCCCTTGCCAGGGTAGAGCAGGACAATGTCGCCTCGTTGTATCAAGTGCGGCTGCAAGCACATTGCGATTGGTCGCGTCATGCCGAAGAGGTGCGGGCGCAGCAGAAAGAGCAAAGCTACCTGGAGGAGGTGGATTTGATTCTGGCAGAGCATGAGCTGACTGCACCACTTTTTATGGAGTTAACCGCCAAGGGCAGTTGGCCGGTGCTGGACTCGATGCGACCCATGCTGCAGGTATCGCGGCGTGCGCTACCATTCTTGCCGGAGCCTCAGCGTCAGCAGACTGTGCAGGTGCTGGCTCAAACCGATCACATGACCCAGGCGATAGGCCCTTGCCTGACCGAAGCGGATAAAGTGGCATTGCAGCAGCATCGTGGGCGCTTGCTTGCATTGGCCGGCCGGATGCCGGGTGGTGTCATTCCTGCCAAAGCAGAACTTCTGCCGTAACGCTGGCCGGTCCGTTGTGAAGTTGAAGCCGGCAGAGGCTATTGCAAAGACACTAAATTCAGGTGGTATTGACGAACTTTTTGGCAAGATCAGCCATTTTTAGTGGCACTGATTTTATAAGTTACTGATAAAAATAAATATTAAAGTTGGCATGTTAGCTGCAAATTATAGGGAAGTTGTTTGGCAAATTAGTTTGAAAGGATAAGACATGGGATTGTTTCGCTTTATTTTTAATGTGCTCTGGTTTGTGTTGGGTGGTTTTGTCATGGGCCTGGCCTGGTGGCTGGCCGGCCTGATTTGTTTTATCACCATCATTGGCATTCCTTTTGGCCGCTCCTGCTTTGTGATTGGCCAACTGGCGTTTTGGCCCTTTGGCAAGGAAAGCATCAACCGCCGTTACATCAACCGTGCGGAAGACATTGGTACCGGCGCTTTAGGCAGCCTGGGCAATATCATCTGGTTTATCTTTATCGGCATCTGGCTGGCGATAGGGCACCTGTTTCATGCACTGATCTGTTTTATCAGTATTATCGGCATTCCATTTGGCTTACAACACCTGAAACTGGCCGGGTTAAGTTTAGCGCCTATTGGCCAGACGATTGTAAATAAGGCGTACAGAGCCGGCTGAATGACGCCATAAAAAAACCGCCGCGGCGGTTTTTTTATGGCGTCAGCGGATAGCTTACAGCCTTTCCAGCATGGCTGCGGTAAAGTCAGTGGTGCCGTGGCTGCCACCGAGATCGCGGGTGGTGCGATCGCCACTGGCAATGACATCGGTCAGGGCTGCTTTGATTTTATCGGCTTTGTCTTTCATACCCAGATGTTCCAGCATCTGAATAGACGCCAGGATCACCGAGCTTGGGTTGGCCAGGTTTTTACCGGCAATATCTGGCGCGCTGCCGTGTACGGCTTCGAAAATCGCACAATCTTCACCGATATTGGCGCCAGGTGCCATACCGAGGCCGCCAACCAAGCCAGCGCACAGGTCAGACAGGATATCGCCAAACAGGTTGGTGGTCACAATTACATCGAACTGTTGCGGGTTCATCACCAACTGCATACAGGCGTTATCAACAATCATTTCCTGCATCTGAATATCGCTGTACTCGGCTGCGACTTCTCGCGCTACTTTTAAGAACAAGCCAGAAGTAGACTTCAGGATATTGGCCTTGTGCACTACAGTGACTTTTTGACGCTGTTCACGGCGTGCCAGCTCAAAGGCAAAACGCACGATGCGCTCGGCACCTTCGCGGGTAATGATGCTGGTGGCTTCGGCAACCAGTCCATCTTCCGATACTACCTGGCCATGACCGGAATACATGCCCTGAGTGTTTTCCCGGATGGTGATGATATCGATGTTTTCGTAACGGGCTTTGGTGCCTTTGAACGAAATCACCGGCCGTACATTGGAGTACAGATTGAATTTTTTGCGCAAGGTTACATTGATGGAGGTAAAGCCTTCGCCAACCGGCGTGGTCAATGGGCCTTTTAAGGTAATTTTGTTGCGGGCAATGGCGTCCAGCGTTGCTTCTGGCAACAGCTCGCCGGTTTTTTCCAGCGCAGTTAAACCCGCATCAACGTATTCGTACTGAAAGTCACAGCCGGCTTTATCGAGAATTTGAATGGCTGCTTCAACAATGCTTGGACCGATGCCATCACCTTTGATGACCGTAATGGTTTGGGTGCTCATGAGAAACCTTATAATTTACTTTCGTGGAGTTGGGGTAGGGCAGATGAGCCCGGAGTCGCGGCAAATTATAGCATTTTTTCCGGATATGATACCAGTTTGTAGGAAGGTTACTTGATATACGACCTTAGTCTTAGCTTTGAGGCGGTAAAATTAAGTAATAAAACTACATCGAGAGCCTGATTGGGTAGTAGCACTGATGCAGTAAGGTAGCAGAAACCTGCTCAGTCAGTGTGCTGGCAGGGGCTGGCTGCAGCATCAATTGGTCGCATCTGCGCCAGGCGGCTTGCAGATGCAGACTTAAGTGGCGAACCAGGTCGGATTGAGCCTGGGGTGGTGAACGAAAGAACAGCAGGGCTTGCTGCAAAGCTTTCGGTTGTTGGTAGTGATGAAACAACCACTGTATTTTTTTCAGATAGTGCTCGGATTGCCAAATCTGGCGCTGGCACTGGCTTCGGAGTTGTTGGCAACTGCCAAGATCAAACCCCGGCAACAGTCGCAGGGTACTTAGCTGCCATAGCGGCAGGGTAAGCAGCCAACTGATTAGGTCAACTTGGGCAGTTGGCAAGGCCAATGGTTGCTCGGTGAGTGCCTGCTGCAAAACCAGGCGGAGTTGCACCAGCCATTGATGGCAGGGCTGGTGTTGCTCCACGGCAAATTGCTGGCATTGGATCTGTGCCAGCAACCAGGGCAGTTGCTCGGCTCCTAACAGCAAGATGGCATGCTTGAGTTGTTGAATGGATTGTTGACTACGATTGGCCTTGCTGGCGGCAGCCAGTATCAGCTCAGAGCCTGCTGTATCCTGCTCTAACTGCTGCAGCAGTTGCTGCTGAGGCAAATCGCAAAGCGCTACTATTTGGTCGAAATCCAGCACTGTGGAGGTCTTTTTTGCAGTGAATGCCTGCTGGATCAGATCACTGCTTTCACTTCTGGCAATGCACGCCAACCAACTCCAATCGGATAATTCTGTGCCATAGATTTCAATGGGCTGGTCAGAGGTGTCGCGAATGGAGTGCACCGAGCTTTGTAACTGTTGGTGACGCAAGGGTAGAACCAACCAGAGATCAGCTTGCTTATCAAGAACCAGCCATTGCTGTTGCTGCTGTTGCAGCAGATTACCACAATGCCAGAGCACCGGCCCTATGCTGACCAGCACTTCCAGTTGCATCCGGGCCAGGCTGTGCGATTGCCGCCAATAGCATCGTTGAAGGGTATGCAGCAAGCCTGCTGTTGGCTGCAATAACAGTTGGCGGGCAATCAAACTGGTGAGCTGCAGTGCGGTGCTAAAAGGGTTCTGTTGCCAGTCGGGTTTGTTTTGTTCTGTTGCTGAGTCATGTTGCAGCCAGTAACGGCAGTACGGTGGTAAAATTTGCTGATAACGCGCCAGGCAATACCGGCCAGGAAAATGCAGCAATTTAGCATCTTTACGCTGTGCTTCCGGTAATTTATTCACTGCTCCAGCAACAGCAATAAGACTAAGCAGTGCTGTACTTATAAGTTGCAGACAAAGTTTGTCTGGCCATTGTTGCTGACGGGCCAGCAGGTACAGCAAGCAGCTTTGCTTAACAGCAAGCAGGGTCGAAAAAGGCGATTGCACCGGGCTTAATTGCAACTGTGCAAACACACAATAATCAGCGCCAGCTGCGCAGCCCATCAACCTTTGTGCCAGTTGCTCTGCTTGCTGGTGGATATTCTGCTCAGGCTGCTGCTGATAAAAATCAGTGATGGCCTGATACAGTTGTTGCCATTGGTGGGGCTTAGTTTGAGCCGGGGCGTTGTTGTTCATACCACTCGATGGCTTCATGGCCAATAGCAACCAGCTTACGATCGATAAACAACAGGGCGGTGCACTCATCCTCGGTGGTGATACCATCTGCAATGGCACGGTGCGTACGGTAATACAACAGTTGATGCACGACACTATTTTTTCGGTAAGCGCGGGTGATGTCCGGCCCGCCAAGCCGATCTGTGACTTGCTGCTGCAATACCCCTTGTTCTGGCTGCAGTTGCTGAATGTATTTGGCGTTAAAGGTTTCCCGTATTTGCCAGTTCATTTGGGCAGGATCGTCCGGATAAAAGCGAAGAATGCCGGCCACAATAACAAAGTACAGTGCTACACCTGCCAGTACAAACAACACCACTCTAAGCATTGGCAGCCTCTGTTACCGGGTAGCGCAATTGTTGCAGGTTCAGGCCAAGCTCCAGATCGGTCCGAGGCTGAAATAATTGCAGAAAACACTGGATATCGGCTTTATGCTCGGTAAGTTTACTGCGTATGGCTTTCGGGCAGTCCGGGTGTTGGATAATGTCGCTAAAGGTTTCTCCTAGTTGCAATAACTCAAGGGCTGTTTTCGGGCCTATTCCTGCGACTCCAGGAATATGGTTGGTACTATCGCCAACCAGACTCCAATAGCGGATCAGACGTTTGGCTGAGACGCCAAACTTTTGCTGGACATAACTATCATCCAGCCAGGTCCGGCGAAAGTGATCATAGAGGCGTACACCGTTATCGAGCAAAGGGCAGTAGCCTTTATCCGTTGATACCACCGTTACTTCTTGCTGATGTTGTCGCATTTTTTGTGCCAACGAGGCGATAATATCATCGGCTTCAAAGCCATCTTGTTGATAGATAGCTATACCCAGTTGTTGGATGCGCTGCTGCAGCTCGGGCAAGGCTTGCATCAACAAAGCAGGCATCGGGCTGCGATTGGCTTTGTACTCCGGGTACAGTTGATGGCGCCAGGTCGTTTGCTGGCTATCGAACACCAACAACAGGTGTGTTGGCTCGCAGTGCTGAATGATAGCCAGTAGTGCCTTCTCCACTGCCTGCACAGTATTCGTAATGATTTGCTGCTGGGTTGCTTCTGTTAACTGATCAGGTAAGGGCAGATAAGGCCGCTCTTGCACGGCATAAAGCCGTCTGATCAGATTCATTGCATCAATTAATACTAGGTGGCTCATGGTTTATTGCAGGATCCTGTAGCAAGGTTCATATGCTGTGCCTGGAAGCTTCATTCGTCCTTGCTCGACAAAGGCTTGCAGTAAGCGATCCATCATACGCATCAGCTCTGGTTCACCACTTAACTGAAAAGGACCATGCTGTTGAATTGCACGTATCCCTTCATCTTTGACGTTGCCGGCCACTATGCCAGAGAACGCACGCCTCAGATTAGCAGCCAGTGTTGCGGTATCTTGCTTGCGGTGCAAGTTGAGTGCGGCCATATTGGTGTGGTTTGGGATAAATGGCTGCTGGAAGTCTGATTCGATTTTCAGAGTCCAGTTGAAATGGTAAGCATCACCAACAGTGCGTCGGTACTCCCGCACTTCCTGACAGCCGGCTTTTAAGGCTCTGGCAACTGCTGCCGGGTCATCGATGATGACTTGCACCAGGTTCAGGGCTTTTTGTCCCAGGGTTTGCTCAATAAATTGCATGATTTCTTGGAAATAGCCTTCGCTACTTTTGGGGCCTGTCAGGATCACAGGGAGTTTTTGTGCTGTGTTGTCTTCGTGCAGCATAATCCCCAGCAAATACAGTAGTTCTTCGGCAGTGCCGGCGCCCCCCGGGAAAATGATAACGCCATGTGCTATGCGAACAAAAGCCTCCAGTCTTTTTTCAATATCAGGCAGGATCACCAGCTCGTTAACAATAGGGTTGGGCGGCTCAGCGGCAATAATGCTGGGTTCGGTTAAGCCTAAATACCGACCTGTGGTAATACGTTGTTTGTTATGGCCTATGGTAGCACCTTTCATTGGGCCCTTCATGGCACCAGGTCCGCAACCGGTGCAGATGTTTAAACCACGCAGTCCCAACTGGTAGCCGACATCCTTGGTGTATTGGTATTCTGCTTCTTTGATGGAGTGTCCGCCCCAACAGACGATCATCGTAGGCTCGGTGTTGCAGCTTAGCACCTGAGCATTGCGTAAAATATCAAATACGCTGTGTGTGATATGGGCACTATTTTTCAGATCCAGTCGGTTGGCATTAATTTTTAGCTGGGTGTGGTAAAACAGAATATCCCTTAGTACAGCAAACAGATGCTCATGGATACCCCGAATGATCTGGCCGTCAACAAAGGCATCGGTCGGGGGATTAAAAAGCTCTATTTTGATGCCCCGCTCACGGCTTAGTAAGTTGACCGAGAAATCTTGAAACTGCTGGTAAATTTCGGCTGAGCTGTCGGTATGGCTACCAACATTTAAAACAGCCAGGCAACAATTGCGAAAGAGCTGAAAGGCTTCTTTATTGGTGGTTTGCTTCAGTCGGTCTACTTCCAGCTGTGATAACAGGCTCATTGAACCGACCGGGTTTAGTTGTACATGCATTACTGGCTCCCTTGCCATGGCTGTTATTTCGGGATTTTTAATATGACTTTATCTCTGCCGGCATGTTTTGCTTCATACAAGGCTTCATCGGCACGATCAAACGCGGCCCGGACAGTATCGTGTTCGGCCAGTTGGGTGGCACCGAAGGATATAGTGATAGGTACTTTTTTATTTTTAAATTTAAACGGAATTTTCTTTATTTTTTGTCGCAGGTTGTTTAGTGGCATTTCCAGATCCTGCAAGCTTGTTTCAGGAAACAGGATGATAAATTCTTCACCGCCGTAGCGGGCAATAAAGTCTGTTTCTCGCAAGCTCTGTTTTAAAGCCCGGGCGATAACTTTTAATGTCTTGTCGCCAGCGCTGTGGCCATAGTTGTCGTTAATGCTTTTAAAATGGTCAACATCACCCAGTGCGATGCAGAGCGGAGTGCCATAGCGCTGATAACGCTTTAACTCCAGCTCGAAGCGCTCATCAAAGGCGGCACGATTGGGAATTTCAGTCAGGGCGTCCTGCAAACTGCGAAACTTTTGTTCCGCCAGTTTTTTTTGAAATTGCTGTGCTTCAGACTCCAGCTCAAGCAAGCGATGCTCCATGACTTTTAACGAACTCACCATCAGCTCTCTTTCTTGCTTTTCCAACTGTTCTCTTTCGGAAAGCGAACCGGTGATGTCCTGCAGTCGCTGGTTGACCAGGGCTTTTAATTGTTCAAGGCTGGTGGCCTCGGTACTGTCTTTGCTAAAGGCATCAATTTTCTTGCCTAACTGATGATTCAACTGACTGAGCTTGGCCTGAATAGCGGTAGACTGACTTAGTGAGCATACTAACGACTTTTGCACTTGTTCCAGCGTATCGTGCAGCTGAAGCAAAAAGTGCTGGGCAGACTGACGTTCAGCGTTAATGCTGGCCACAATAATGGTGATGGTGCTCAGGCAGGCATTTAGCAGCTCTTCAATGCCAAGATGATCCATCAGTGATTGCCGGATCCGGTCTATATCCGCGGCAAACTGTTCTGCGAAGCTCATTTCGCTGAGCAAGTTGGTCAGCTCTACCGAAATCTGGCGGCAAATATGGCCATAGCGATCGTTGTCAGGGTTTTCTGAGTTATCCAGTGTTTGTTTGGCTTGTAAGGCATTTTGGTACAATCGGGCGAGATCGGTCAGGTGTGGCAGATACGCATGCACTGTGGGGGAGCTTTCATTGACTTTGGCCAGCAAGGCGCGCAAGTCTCGTCGCAACTGATCCGGTAGGCCGCGCTGTTTTTGCAGCAACTGACCTGCTTCATTCAAACCAAGCTGAAGCTGGCGCAGATCCTGTTCATTCTTGCTTTCAAGGTGTTTTAAACCCTCACTTAATGCCTGGACCAGCGGTAGCAATTTTTCCAAATCAGTACCACGAGCCAACTCTAACCGAAGTTTGGCCAACTTATTATCCAGCTCAATATCCAGCCCTTTGCATGCCAGGGATAACCGTGAGACAAATTTGGCTAAAATTTTAAACTGACTTTCGTAGGTGTCTTCCAGTTGTTTACGCGTCTTTAACGCATGCTCTAGTTGCTGCTTCAGGTCGTCTTGCAACGGCATCACCATGATGATTATTTGAAAGTTTATACAATGACAGGCTTGGATTTAAGTATATATGCTAGCACAGGAATTGCGACAGTTGTTTGATAAAGATTCACCCAGCCAGGGCCAGGAACAAAAAAGCAAACCGGCAAGGTGTGCCGGTTTGGTGTAGGGACGTCACTGGCCAGCTCTGAGGCTGTTGTCGCCAGGCTGGTTATCGCTTACATAGATAGTAAGGTAACCAGGATTGCTCTTCTGTGGAGGTAAGGTGTTGCATATTAGGGGCATCCATTGGCAGAGTGCAGCTCAGTCCATCTGAACTGCTGCATGAATTATAAGCAAATTTGTTTTGTTTTGAAAGTTAAACTGAAAGTTTTCATAGGCGATTTCAGTTTTTCGCTGCTAAATAAAGCGTGT
Source organism: Alkalimonas mucilaginosa (assembly GCF_036327005.1). Classification (NCBI taxonomy): domain Bacteria; kingdom Pseudomonadati; phylum Pseudomonadota; class Gammaproteobacteria; genus Alkalimonas; species Alkalimonas mucilaginosa. The sequence goes on along the minus strand of NZ_JAUGZK010000006.1, from coordinate 161,337 downwards.
TAATACCAGTAATCAATTGCTTAGCGGGTTTATGTTGGTTTTTTCCTGAAAGTTTGGATGAAAGTTATCCTGCTCTATTCGCGGATTACTGGCGGGTAAGACGGATAACCGGCGCACTGTAAGGGGCACTGCTACGCAGTGGATTAATATCCAGACCTCCACGACGGGTATAACGGGCGTAGACCGCCAGAAACTCGGGTTGGCACTGCTGCCAGATATCGGTAAAAATGCGCTCAACACATTGTTCATGGAACTCATTATGCTGGCGAAAACCAATCAGGTAACGCAGCAGTGACTCATGGCATATTGCTTTGCCGCGGTAATGAATAAAGACACTGGCCCAGTCGGGTTGGTTGGTGATCAGGCAATTGGATTTCAACAAATGTGAAAACACTTTTTCGTCCCGGGGGGCTGCATCTGCCTTAAGCTTTAACTGCTCTGGCTGATACCGGTATTCGGCTATCTCGATATCCAGGTCATCCAGACAACGTCCCTGGATCCAGGTGGGTTGAAAGGGCTGCAACTCATTCACGTTATGCAGTGTGACGTCGACTTTTGCACCTGCACAGGCTGATAAATCCTGCTGCAGTAAACGAAATACCTGACCGAGATCGGCAAAGCGGGTTTGATTGAGACTGTTCAGATACAACTTAAAAGATTTCGATTCAATCAGGTTGGGAGAATCAAAAGGCACCACAAAGGTTGCCAGGGCGACTACCGGCTTGCCTTTATGGTTCAGCCATGACAGCTCATAAGCATGCCAGATATCCTGACCAACAAAAGGCAGTTCTGCTGTCAGCTGCAGCTCATCACGACCAAGTGCGCGTGGAACTGCCTGCAACAGTTCTGGTGCATAGTCGGATGCATAGTCTGTTGCCTTGCCAAGGGTCAGTTGTGTCAGCAGTTCAGGCTGTAGCTTTGTCATGGTGGCCGCACTCGGGTTAGAATGCCTGCATTGTATCATAGTGGCTGATGTTGGATCAGCCGAAAAAAAGGATGAATTGCATGGATCTGGCCGCCAGTTGGCAGGATTTTATTGAGCGTACCCTGGCGTGGTCGCAGCAACAGCAGCAGCCGCTGCTGACTGAGCGTGACAAAGTATTGCCATCGCCTTGTGAAATCAAAGCGCAGGGTGATGATAGGGTGCTTTGGCAGCCGGTGCTGCAACAACCCCGGTTGGATTTTCAGGCGGTAGAGCAGGCGCTGGAGCTGACATTGCATGCCGATATTAAAGCCTTTTATGGGCTGTACTATGGCGGGGGACTGGCAGCGGAACATGCGGAAGGCAAGCTGTTGTTGTTGATGCCCTGGCACGAAGCGGATTGTAATCGCTTAAAAGAAAACATCATTGGCCATATTTTGATGAAGCGACGGCTGCGGCAGCGTGAAACTGTTTTTGTTGCCGTGACCGATGACGAGAATGTGATGGTGTCGGTATTAAATAGCAGCGGTGAGGTGTATGCCGAATCGGTAGGTAAAGAAGTCCAGCATAAGCTGGCCGACTCGTTGGGAGAGTTTCTGCAGCAGCTTGTGCCGGCCAGTAGCGAGGGGTTTTGATCGTTATTGGCAATCCCAGGCGATATTGGATACGAGCCGGCAGTGATCGCAGCGAAACTGAAATAAGCCATGCCAGCTGTCGCTCAACTGCCAGGTAAGGCCGCAGCCCGGGCAAGCTTTGCTGGCTTCAAGGCTGCAGTCGGGGCTGCTGCCACTGTATAAATAATAATAACAGGTCTTGCCGCTAAATTTTTCTACCCGCCTCGCCAGTTGCCTGCCTTGCTGGTTTAACTTGCTGTGTAGTTGTTGCAAGGCGTTTTCGGCGCTTTTGGGCAGTACACGCTGCTGTTGCATTTGAATTTCATCCAGCGCCTGATATTGCAGCTGCCAGCGAATAAAGTCTTCATAATCGGTAGTACTACCGGCACCTAACCGATACAAAGGCACGGGGGCAAAGTGCTCGCAGCAGCGTAGTGGTGAGACTTGCTCGGCAAAATTGGTAAACAGCAGATAACCTGTGGCGGATGGACAGGGATCCGTATGGCTGGACATCAGATCCTGTCCCAGCAGTTGCAGTTTGGGGTAACTCAAGCCAGCTTCAGGCAGGGCTGCTAATGCTTGCTGGCCACGCAGGCTGTGATGTTGGGGTTTTAGTGCGTCTTCGGCAGGCAAAATAATCCGGCTACAGAAATGATCGTCGGCAAAGTAAGTCGGAAATTCCCGGCCAATCAATTGGCCCTGAAAAATCAGTGCCTCCAGATACTGCCGAATGTGTTGTTCTGCCAGGCTATAGCTGGTATCGCTAAGCAGCCGAAACCGTAGCTCAGCCAGCCACATCGTTGCCTCCTTGTTGTTCCAGCCGTGTCAGGCGCTGCTCCAGCCTGGCTAGTTTGGCCTCCAGTTGCTCAATTCGGGCCGTCAGAAGGTCTGTCGCTGGTAATTCAGTTGCCGGCACCGGGCTGGTTTGGTTGTTGACAGCTACTGCTTTAGCGGCAGTTGGCAGTTGCTTCCATTGCTGAAAAGCCGGCAGCAGGTCAGCAGGGGGCACTTTGCGGCCCAGCCGGCTGCGTAGCAAGGCCAGGCTGGGAGTTTTTCCTTCCTGTATCAGACGGGCTGCTTCCTGGCTGAGTAATTCCAAAGCTGTGGTGGTGTTCATTGGTCAAATCCGCTAGTTAGTGGCCAAATAGTACAGTAATTTTGCAGTGATTGGCATTTATTAGTTTTAAATCATTGTTTTTAAATGGATTTAAAGTTGGCCTTTGATTTGCTTCGTCTGTTATGCTCAAAAAATTACAGGAGAAAACAATGACAATGAAACATCTGCTGCTGGTATCTGCCCTGATCCTGCCATTATCCGGTTGTGTGGTGGCGGTGAATGGCTCGAAAGACGCGCGTTTTAATGAAGCGGACTGGCTGCAAACGCAAAAAGCCAATCGCAGTTACATCAATCAGCTCACCACCGGAACCTCGCTGGTGCAAGTGATGCAGGATTTGGGGGCACCGGATTTTACCGAGGCGTTTCAGCAGGGGGATAGCTCGGTACAGGTACTGTTTTACCGCACCCACCACCGGCGCAGCGATGGTATGACCACCAAAGATGAATGCACACCGCTGGTGTTTAGCAATGGCCGTTTAAGCGGTTGGGGCGAAAAAGCCTACGCCCAGCTGTAAAGTCACGACAGTAAAGCCAGAGCTTTGCTTTGGCTTTACTTGCGCAGCAAGGTATTCAATTCATCAATCACTTCCGACCAATCGGCATCTTCTTTGAGCGACTCGGCAATAAAACTTGCCTGGGCAGGGTTCCAGAAGGGGGCTTTTTCCAGTGGCACATGTTCGGCCAGGCGGTGCTCTGCAATAAAGGCATCTATCGCTGCCTGCTCGTTGTTCAGCCCGAGTTGGGCAAATAAAGTGGCCAGGCTATGTGTTGAAGTATCCATTGCAATGTCTCCGTTAAAATCACTTTGTCTTAAGGGTAGCGCATCAAAGTAGATTGGCAATTGCCAATTGCCCTGCTATGGTGATGAAAAAATACACATAATAAAAATCAGGTGTACTATGTCGGTTGAACAGTTAAATGATTTACTGGTGCGGGAGCTGGAAGGGCCAGAGCTCAATGTCGCAGCTTCCATTTTGTATCAGTCCTATCACGATGATCCGCTGTTTATGACCATTTTTCAGGCCGATAAAGCCGATTATGAGAAAAAGCTGCGGGCAGCGATCCGTGAAGAGCTCAGTGCTTTTTGGCAAAGCAGTCAAACCATCATTGGGCTATTTCAATCCGAGCAGCTTATTGGTGTCGCTTGTTTGGTGAAAGCCAGTTCCGGCCTTGGCGGTCATCGTTATTGGCACTGGCGGCTGAAGATGTTACTGACGGCTGGTTATGTTTCTACCCGACAATTGTTGGAAAAAGAAGAGCGTATTCATGCGGCGATGCCAGCTAAAGATTACCATATGCTGGCTTTTATTGCCGTATCGCCAAGGCATCAACAGCTTGGCCTTGGGCATCAGTTGCTGCGGGCGGTGGACCAGTTAGTGGATCAGGATAGTACATCTTCCGGTGTGGGGGTTTTTGTTACGCTGGAGAAATACCTGCCGTTCTTTGCTGGCGATGCGTATCAAGCTGTGACTGAGCTTAGTTTTAACACCGTGCAGGGCAAGCTGCTATTCCGGCCAAAGCAGCCTCAGACCTGATGGTGACGGTTATGGACTGGGGAAGTTGTCAGGAAGGCGGTAAGCCGGTAAGTCAAAAGCTGTGTACTGCAAACCAGATAAGCTTAAAGTACCCTGATAGCGGCTTTCACCATCGCTGCTAAAATCCACACTGTAATGGGTTAGCCAGCGCAGCCGGCCCTGACGTCGTTCCAGCTTATGCTGCAACCGGCCGCAATCCAGATACTGCAACTGGTGTTTTTTGCACAGGTGTCTGGCCAGTAAAATCGCGCGCTCGTCTTGTTTGCGCTGCAGCCAGAACAGATAACAAATCAGTAATAAGCCAATAATCAGCCAGGTAGTGGCCATCAATAGGTTCCAGAATCAAATACTGGCGCTCATGGTACTGACAAAAGCAGTGACTGACAACCGACAAGCGCTGATGCCTGTGGCAGAAAAGTTATGTTAAGATCCAGCCTGAATCAATTGCCTCAGGAGTTGTGATGTCACAGCTGATTGTTGCTGCGCTGCAGGAAATTAAAGCCGAGCTGAAAGCGCTTGAGCTATGGAGCCCGCTTCCACCCAGTCCGGAAGCTATGGCCAGTACAGCGCCCTTTTGTTGCGACACCATGCCGTTTGAACACTGGCTACAATTTGTATTACTGCCACGGATGCAAGCCTTGCTGGATGGCGATCACCCATTGCCGGAAAAGGTAAGCATTTTACCGATGGCAGAAGTAGCCCTGGCGAAGTATTCGCAGGATACCCGCTTGTTGTTGTACTGGATAGGACGCTTTGATGCCTGTTTCCAGACTGATTGAGACGCCAGATACTAACGAACTGACGATTTTGTATCAGGATGAATGGCTGGTAGCGGTGGATAAACCCGCCGGTATGCTGGTGCATCGCTCATTTTTGGATAAACACGAAACCCGCTTTGTGATGCAGACATTGCGTGACCAACTAGGCCAGCATGTGTTTCCGGTGCACCGGCTGGACCGGCCTACTTCTGGCGTCTTGCTGTTTGCGTTATCCAGTGAGGTAGCGCGCTTGCTGAGTGAGCAAAATGCCAATCAGCATTGGTACAAAGGGTATCTGGCGGTGGTGCGTGGTTATCTGCAGCAAGGCGGTACTCTGGATTACCCACTCAAAGAGCAGCAGGACAAAATTGCCGATAAATTCAGCAGCAATGATAAGGCAGCCCAGAGTGCGGTCACCGATTACCTGCCGTTGGCACAGGTTGAGCTGCCTATTCCGGTTAGCCGTTACCCGGCTGCGCGTTATAGTTTGGTGGCACTCTCGCCCCGCACCGGGCGTAAACATCAATTGCGGCGGCATTTGGCGCATTTACGCCACCCCATTGTTGGCGATACCAGTCATGGTGATGGCAAGCACAACCGCTTGTTTCGGGAGCATTTGCAGTGCTCGCAGTTGTTGCTGTTGGCCAAGCAACTGATCCTGACTCATCCAATGAGTGGTAAAACACTTTGCATCGAGGCTAGTCTTGCCAGCTGGCAGCCGCTATTGCAGCAACTTGGCTGGCCGCAACAAACATCATTTTATCAGCAGGCTTTTGAGCAGCTGTACAAGGAGCAACGATGAAACGAATAGCCATTATTGTTGGCACTGTTTATGGTGGCGCAGAGTTCCTGGCCGAGCAGGCAGCACAATTGCTCAAAGCACGGGGCTATCTGTGCGAACTGCATACCGAGCCCAAACTGAATGCTGTGCTTGCTGACGATCCGGATGTCTGGCTGGTGATCAGCTCCACCACCGGCCAGGGTGATATCCCGGACAATGCCTTGCCGTTTTTTATCGATGCACGCGATCGCTTTCCGCTTTTGACCGACAAAATCATCGCAGTGATTGGTCTTGGTGATAGCAGCTACGAGAATTTCTGCGGAGCTGGCAAGCAGTTTTACGAACTGCTGCAGGAGTTGCAGGGCAAGCCGCTAACTGATCCTTTGTGGATCGACGCCTGCGAAACACTGGAGCCAGAAACTGTAGCATTGCCCTGGCTGGAAGCGCATTTCCCGCCGCTATCCTAACCCACCGACTTTCTAAATAGCACAGGGCTGCAAGTTCTAAGCAAAAGGCCAAGCAAATGCCTGGCCTTTGAAGATAAACGGGTTGCTGCGTTACTCGACGTTACGGAGTAAGGCGTTAATACCGACCTTAGCGCGTGTCTGAGCATCCACTTTTTTGACAATAATAGCGGCATAGAGGCTGTGGCTGCCGTCTTTGCTGGGCAGGCTGCCCGGCACTACCACAGCACCAGCCGGCACCCGGCCATAGCTGATTTCACCGGTTTCACGGTCGTAAATACGGGTGCTCTGGCTGATGTACACGCCCATCGACAACACGGCGCCTTCTTCGACAATGACCCCTTCTACTACTTCAGAGCGGGCACCGATAAAGCAGTTGTCTTCAATGATGGTGGGGTTAGCCTGCAGCGGCTCCAACACGCCACCGATACCCACGCCACCGGATAAGTGCACGTTTTTACCGATCTGAGCGCAGGAGCCAACGGTGGCCCAGGTATCGACCATGGTGCCTTCGCCGACGTAAGCACCAATATTGACATAGGAGGGCATCAGCACGGCATTTTTAGCGATGTAGCTGCCTTTACGCACCGCTGCCGGTGGTACTACCCGCACGCCTTCAGCGGCAAAACGAGCGGCATCGTAGCCGGCGTATTTCATCGGGACTTTGTCGTAGAACTTGGTTTCGCCGCCATCCAGCACTGCATTTTCATTGATCCGAAACGACAGCAAGACAGCCTTTTTCAACCACTGATGCACCACCCATTCGCCAGCCAGTTTTTCGGCCACCCGGGCTTTGCCACTGTCCAGCAGCTCCAAGGCTGCTTCAATAGCGGTTCTGTGCTCTGCCGAAACCGTGCTGGGCGTAATGGAGTCGCGTTGCTCAAATGCTTGTTCAATAATGGTTTTTAAATCTGCCATCTTGGGTTATCAACCTTCTGTTACGTGAGTTAAATGGTCAATCAAAGTCCGTTTTAACTGGCTTTGCTGGTCAAAATCAAGGGCAGTATCCTCTGCCGTTGATACCATAAAAAAATCTTCTGCCCGTTCGCCCAATGTGGTGATCTTGGCGGCATGAATCTGAATAGCGCACTGTTGGAATACATCACCAATGCGGGCCAGTAGGCCGGGCGCATCCAGTGCGGCAATTTCTACCATGGTGCGGTTTTTGCTGTTGCCTGGTAAAAAGCTGACTTTAGGCGGTACATTAAACTGGCGCATTTGACGCGATAATGTCGAGTGACGCTGTGGTTCCGCTTTGCCTGCAATGGCTTGCTCCAGCGCGCGCTTGATGCTCTGCACCCGTGACGGCGAGGTCACCGGCTGACCATTTTGCTCCAGCACCACAAAGGTATCCATTGCATAGCCATCTTTGTTGGTCATAATTTGGGCATCAAAAATGGCCACTTTTTTACTATCAAGCGCCGCGACCAGCCGGGCGAATAAATTGGGTTGATCCGGTGTGTACACAAACACCTGGGTACTGCCACGAATGGGTGCTTTGCTCACCAGCACCAATGGTTGTTTCGAGTCTTTGTGGCGCAGAATATGTTCGCAGTGCCAGACAATCTGCTTTGGGTTGTAGCGGATAAAATAATCCGCTTTGATCCGGCTCCACAGATGCTGGATCTCGATTTTGGTAAAGGCTTGCCGCTGCAGTAACCGCAAAGCCTCGGCCTGGTTCTCGCGGATTTGATCGCGCATATCCATCGGCTTTTCCAGGCCGCGGCGAAAGGCTTTTTGCGTCGACAGATACAGATCACGCAGCAAGGAACCTTTCCAGTCGTTCCACAGATTGTCGTTGGTGGCGCGAATATCAGCCAGTGTCAGGCAATACAGGTAATTAAGCCGGGTTTCATCCCGTACCTTTTCTGCGAACTCGGTGACCACCTGAGGATCGTGAATGTCTTTGCGCTGAGCGGTGACCGACATTAGCAGGTGCTGCTCGACCAGCCAGCTTATCAGTTTGCTGTCAAAGTCACTGAGTTTATGCAGCCGGCAAAATTCTTTCGCATCCATGGCACCAAGCTCGGAGTGATCACCGCCCCGGCCTTTGGCGATGTCGTGGAAAATCCCAGCCAGAAACAGCAGCTCTGGTTTTTCCATGCGACGTACGATGTCTGAGCAGAGCGGAAATTCGTTGTCGTATTCCGGCAGCGTATAGCGGTACAGGTTTTTCAGCAGCCGGTGGGTGTGCTCATCCACGGTGTAGGCGTGAAACAGATCGAATTGCATCTGGCCGACAATATTGCGCCACTGCGGCAGGTAGGCGGCCAAGACACCGTATTTGTGCATCAGGGTGATGGAGGTATCCATGCCGCGTGGGTGACGCATCAGCGCCAGAAAAAGCCGCCGGCAGGCCTCGTAATCCTGCAAATCGCCCATCAAACGGCGCCGAACCTGACGCAATAAACGCAGTGTATCGGAATGAATGCCGGTGATGTTGGAGTTGTTGGCAATGTGCCAGAACAACTTCAGTAAATTGTCACGCCGGGCAAAAACACCGTTATCCAATGCTTTGATCAGGTGACCGTGCAGTTCAAAGCTATCATCCAGTGGTTGCACTTTGGCGCTTTGGTGGTTATTCAGGATGCTGCCTTCAAAGTGCTGCAACAGCATTTCATTCAGTTCACTGACCCGTTGCACAGTGCGGAAAAAGCGTTTCATCATCCGCTCTACCGTGGCTTTACCATCGCTACCAAAACCAAGCCGCTCAGCTACAGCGGGCTGATAGTCAAACAGTAGCCGGTTTTCGTTGCGGCCGGCCTCCAGGTGCAGCGCAAAGCGCATTTGCCATAAATACGCTTCACATTCCATCAGTTCCTGATACTCGTCTTCGGTCAGGTACTGATAGGCCACCAGCTCGCGCATGGTACGGGTCTGAAAGTGTCGTTTGGCGACCCAGCCGATGGTCTGAATATCGCGTAAGCCACCAGGATTGGCCTTTAAATTAGGCTCCAGGTTGTAGGCGGTGCCGTGGTATTGGGCATGACGCTGTTGCTGCTCGTGGCGCTTGGCTTCAAAAAACTGCTGGCTGGTCCAAAAATCTGTCGCATGGATGGCTTGTTGCAGGCGTTCATACAATGATTTATTGCCCAGCAAGCGGCGCATTTCCATCAGATTGGTGGCAATGGTGATATCGTCTTTTCCTAACTGCAGCGTTTCATCCAGCGTACGGACACTGTGGCCGACTTCCAGCTTCAGATCCCACAACTGGGTCACAAAAATGGAGAGCTGATCCTGCTGTTTCGCCGTAAGTTGTTGCTCACTCAAAATCAGCAAGTCAATGTCTGAAAACGGATGCAGTTCGCCCCGGCCATAGCCGCCCACAGCGATCAGGCATAAAGAATTATCCTGGTTCAGTTCTTGTTGTTGCCACAAGGCAGCCAACAACTGATCAATAAAGCGAGCCCGGGCTTTGACCAGGCTTTGTACCGACTGTTGTTCGAAGGCCTGCTCGGACCAGCGCAGAAATTCAGCTATATGCTTTTTGTAGCCATCCAGGCTGAACTGGCTGGGCCAGTTCTTTTGAAAAGCAACCGCTTCTTTCATGCGCTTTGGCTCCTGTAGATTATTCGGCGCTGACAATCCGCTCTATGGTGTCGTCACTGCGCAGGGTCAGAATTTCGCAGCCGGTTTCTGTCACCAGAATGGTGTGCTCGTACTGAGCCGACAGGCTGCGGTCTTTGGTTACCACGGTCCAGTCATCTTTAAGTAGCTTGCTGTGACGGGCACCGGCATTGATCATCGGTTCAATGGTCAGGCACATACCGGCTTTCAATACCTCGCCAGTCCCAGCCCGGCCGTAATGCAGCACCTGAGGCTCTTCATGAAACTCGGCCCCAATACCATGACCACAATACTCTCGAACCACCGAGTAGCCATGCTTTTCGGCATGCTGTTGAATGACCTGACCAATATCGCCTAACCGAGTGCCGTCTTTGACTTTTTTAATAGCCAGGTACATGGCTTCCTGTGTAACTTTGATCAGGCGGGCTGCCAGGATACTGGGCTCACCGACTACAAACATCCGCGAGGTATCGCCATGGTAACCATCTTTGATCACAGTGATATCGATATTGATAATGTCACCGTCTTTTAATGGTTTGTCATTGGGAATGCCATGGCAAATCACATGGTTGACCGAGGTGCAGATCGACTTTGGGAAACCGTGATAATTGAGCGGTGCAGGAGTCGCTTGTTGTACATTCACGATGTAGTCATGGCAGCGACTGTTTAGTTCGTCTGTGGTTACACCAGCCACCACATAAGGCTCGATCATTTCCAGCACTTCAGCAGCAAGACGGCCAGCCAGACGCATTTTTTCGATTTCTTCCGGGGTTTTGATGATTGGAGTCATCCAGTCTCTCTCTGTGTTTGAAACGGTGTCATAAGATTGCAGCAAAGCAGCTTTAATATTGTGTTTTACAAGTGGCTATGGTATAAAGCGCGCCGCAATTTAGCAAATAGCTTTGTGCATTTCTGTGCAGTATATCGTTATTGTTTAGGTTGCGAAATGACAAATAACACACATACATCGGCACATGGGCCGGGGTGCCTGCAATTAACCTGTGCAATAACGCAGGTTGGTAAGCGGGTCGGAACATGGGATGTATGGAGGCCTAACCCCTAAATTTTAAGGTATTTTATCATGGCAAAAGTTTCAATGCGTGACATGCTCCAGGCGGGTGTCCACTTCGGTCACCAAACCCGTTACTGGAACCCGAAAATGAAGCCGTTCATCTTCGGTGCGCGCAACAAAGTACATATCATCAACCTGGAAAAAACTGTTCCTTTGATGAATGATGCGCTGAGCTTCATCCAGCAGGTTTCTGCTAAAAAAGGCAAAATTCTGTTCGTTGGCACCAAGCGTGCAGCTTCTGAGGCCATTAAAGAAGCGGCAAAAAGCTGTGACCAATACTACGTTGACCACCGCTGGTTAGGCGGCATGCTGACTAACTGGAAAACCGTTCGTCAGTCCATCAAGCGTCTGAAAGATTTAGAAGCACAGAGCCAGGACGGTACTTTCGACAAGCTGACCAAAAAGGAAGCTTTGGATCGTACCCGTGAAATGGACAAGCTGGAAAAAAGCCTGGGTGGTATCAAGGATATGGGCGGTTTGCCAGACGTGCTATTCGTGATCGACGCTGATCATGAGCACATCGCTGTGAAAGAAGCCAACAACCTGGGTATTCCAGTGGTTGCTGTAGTGGATACCAACTCAGATCCAAAAGGCATTGACTACATCATTCCTGGTAACGATGACGCCATCCGCGCTATTCAGTTGTATCTGTCTGCTGTCAGCCAGGCAGTCACTGAAGGCCGTAGCAACACCATCGAAGTTCAGGCGGAAGCTGAAGGTTTCGTCGAAGCTGAATAAGCTGTTGGCTCCATAGGGGCTGAACTGACTAAGACATCAACAGAGGCTGCGGCCTCTGTTTGCTCAAACCGATTGATAACGAGGATACTCTGATGGCTGTAACTGCTGCCTTAGTAAAAGAACTGCGCGAGCGTACCGGCGCAGGCATGATGGATTGTAAAAAAGCTTTGGAAGAAACCAAGGGTGATATCGAAGCTGCGATTGACGAGATGCGTAAAAGCGGTCTGGCCAAAGCGGCGAAGAAAGCTGGCCGTGTTGCTGCTGAAGGTACCATTTTGACTCGTGTTGGCAATGGCTACGGTGTTGCGGTTGAATTCAACTGTGAAACTGATTTCGTAGCGCGTGACAGCAATTTCCTGGCGTTCGCCAACAGCGTGGCAGACCTGGTTCACAACAACAAGATCTTTGCTCTGGACGCTTTGCTGGCGACTGACCTGAATGGCAGTACTGTGGATGAAACCCGTGCTGCTCTGGTCGCAAAAATCGGTGAAAACATCAATGTACGTCGCATCGCTGTGGTGGAAGGTGAGACCATTGGTCAATACGTTCACTCTGGCCGTATCGGTGTACTGGCTGTGTTGACTGGCGCGAACGAAGAAATTGGTAAAGACATTGCCATGCACATCGCTGCTAACAACCCAGGTTTTGTCAAGCCAGAAGATGTACCAGCCGATGTGGTAGAGCGTGAGCGCGCTATTCAGATCGAAATCGCAGTGAACAGTGGCAAGCCACAAGAAATCGCTGAAAAAATGGTCGCTGGTCGTATGGCCAAGTTCACTGGTGAAGTCAGCTTGACTGGTCAGCCGTTTGTGAAAGATCCTGCCATCTCGGTGGGTGATTTCTTAAAGCAAAACGGTGCTGATGCGGTTTCTTTCATCCGCCTGGAAGTTGGTGAAGGCATCGAGAAGAAAGAAGAAGACTTCGCAGCTGAAGTTGCCGCTCAAATTGCAGCAGCCAAGAAGTAAATTTGCGCTTTAGCCTAAAGGCAAAAAACGCTAGAATAGCCGCGACCTCAGGTCGCGGTTTTTTTTGGTCGGCTGCTGGCTGTTCACTTGCCTGATTCTATCTGGCTTGGGCAGCTGGTGAGACCTGCAACCGCAAAGCCACCCCCTGTACAGCGGATAATCAGATGGAGCACGCATGAACCCGAAACCAGCATACCGACGGATATTACTTAAACTGAGCGGCGAAGCCCTGATGGGAGACGAAGGCTTTGGCATCGATCCCAAAGTGCTGGATCGGATGGCCCAGGAAATCAAAGAAATTGTCGAACTTGGTGTTCAGGTTGGCATTGTCATTGGTGGCGGCAATATTTTTCGTGGTGAAGGCCTGGCCAAAGCCGGCATGAACCGGGTGGTGGGTGATCATATGGGCATGCTGGCAACGGTGATGAATGGCCTGGCGATGCGTGATGCATTGCATCGTGCCTACGTCAATGCCCGCATGATGAGTGCCGTGCCTTTAAATGGTGTCTGTGATAACTACAGTTGGGCTGAAGCCATTAGCTTGCTAAAATCTGGCCGGGTGGTTATTTTTTCTGCCGGTACCGGTAACCCGTTTTTTACTACCGACTCTGCGGCTTGCCTGCGTGCCATCGAAATTGAAGCCGATGCGGTGCTCAAAGCCACCAAAGTCGACGGTGTCTACTCGGCCGATCCAGTGAAAGACCCAGCGGCTACCATGTACAGCACCCTGAGTTACAGCGAAGTACTGGAAAAAGAATTGAAGGTAATGGATTTAGCCGCCTTTACCCTGGCGCGGGACCACAGCATGCCTATCCGGGTATTTAATATGAATACGGCCGGTGCTTTAAAACGGGTGGTAATGGGCGAGGTTGAAGGAACTCTGATCGACCACGCTGAGAATTTACAGTAAACTAGATCGAATTTGCTGCACAAACAGCTGACTGCCTACAAGGATAACTGAAGTGATTAACGATATTATCAACGACAGCAAAAGCCGGATGGAAAAAAGTGTGGATGCACTGAAATCTCAACTGTCCAAGGTTCGTACTGGTCGGGCGCATCCCAGCCTGCTGGATAACATCATGGTGCCTTACTATGGCGCTGATACGCCACTGCGTCAAATTGCCAACATTACCGTGGAAGATGCTCGAACTTTGAGCCTGACCGTATTTGATAAAAGTGCGGCGGCAGCGGTTGAAAAGGCCATTATCAACTCTGATCTGGGTTTAAACCCAATGAGTGCCGGCACCAATATTCGCATTCCATTGCCTGCATTAACTGAAGAGCGTCGCCGTGACCTGGTCAAAGTAGTGAAGGCAGAGGCTGAGCAAGGCCGGGTAGCCATTCGTAATATTCGTCGTGATGCCAACAACGATTTGAAAGTGTTACTCAAAGATAAAGATATTACCGAAGATGATGAACGCCGGGCGACCGATGAAATTCAAAAACTGACGGATCTTTATGTCAAGCGGGTGGATGAAATCCTGGCCGATAAAGAAAAAGAACTAATGGAAGTTTAAGCGGGTCTTAAACAAATGGAACGCCGTGTTGGGGTTATACCCGGTAATGTATCACGGCGTTTTTTATTGATGCAGGGGTCGCATGTCCACACCGTCACATCTGAACCAAAATGAGTTACCTCAGCATGTTGCCATTATTATGGATGGCAATGGGCGCTGGGCAAAGCAACAGGGAAAGCCCCGTGTCTGGGGACATAAGAAGGGAGCGGACGCGGTTCGGCGAAGTGTGCGGTTTTGTCGTGAGTTAGGTATTTCAGCACTTACCTTATTTGCTTTTAGTAGCGAAAACTGGCAACGACCTGCGGATGAAGTCAGTAGCCTGATGCAGCTTTTTATGTTGATGCTAAAAAGTGAAGTGAAAAACCTGCATAAAAATCAGGTTCGTTTAAGGGTATGCGGTGATCTCAGTGCCTTTGATGATGCTTTGCGCAAGCAAATTCAGGCGGCAGAAGCTTTAACCGCAGATAACAAAGCATTGACACTGACCATAGCAGCCAATTACGGTGGCCGCTGGGATATTGCCAATGCTGCCCGGCAATTGGCGCAAGAAGTGCGTGATGGGCATCTGGCGGTAGATGCCATTGATGAACAGCGGCTTGCTGCTTACATCCAACTGGCGGACTTACCTGAACTGGATTTACTGATCCGTACCGGTGGCGATATTCGCATCAGCAACTTTTTATTGTGGCAGGCAGCTTACGCTGAGCTCTGGTTCACCGAGACCTTATGGCCAGACTTCGACCAGCAGGTGTTCGCAGAGGCTGTCGCGGCCTTTGTCAGCCGAGAGCGTCGCTTTGGCTGTACTTCAGAACAAATTTGCGCTTTGGCATCCAGCCAGGCGAAAGGAACATAATTTGCTAAAACAACGTATAATAACAGCAGTTATCCTGGCACCACTGGCGCTGGCTGCGGTGTTTTTTTTACCCTTACCTGCCTTTGCAGCTTTTGTTGCCGGTGCATTTCTATTGGGTGCCTGGGAGTGGGGCAGTTTTTGCGGCCTTAGCGGTAGTCGCAAACGCTGGGGCTTTGTCGCTTTAACCGCAGCTCTGATGCTTGCCATTTATCTGTTGCTGCCTGCCAGCCTGAACTGGCCTTACACGGGTTCTGCTCTTATCTTTTCGGTGCTGACTGCAGGCATTCTGTGGTGGGGGTTGGCCGTAGCCCTGGTAGTGAGCTTTCCAGCCAGCCAGGGCGTTTGGTCAAAGCGTTTGTGGCTTAGGGCTGTTATGGGGCTTCTTACACTGGTGCCATCCTGGCTTGCGATTGTGCTGGTTCGTAGTGTTGGTATCGAAGTAGATCCCTTTGCCGGAGCCTGGCTGATTTGTGGCTTGCTGGCGTTGGTTTGGGCGGCTGATATTGGTGGTTATCTGATTGGCAAGCCCTTTGGGCGCACTAAACTGATGCCTAAAGTGAGTCCCGGTAAAACCTTTGAAGGGATGCTGGGTGGCCTTGGCATGGTGTTTTTGCTGCTGGCTGCTTTTTGCTGGTACCTTGGCTGGCCGGTACAAAGCCCGGTTCTTTTCGTGGCCGCTTTTGTGCTCACTACGTTGTCTGTCTTTGGTGACTTGACAGAAAGCATGTTAAAACGGGTCGCTGGCGTCAAAGACAGTGGCCGGATGCTGCCTGGTCATGGCGGTATTCTGGATCGAATTGACAGCCTGACAGCAACAGCGCCACTTTACGCCTTGCTGGTTGCTTTGTTGGGTGGTTTTTACTAGATGCGTCAGTTGGTGATATTAGGAGCAACCGGCTCCATCGGTCAAAGTACCCTGAAAGTCGTTGCAGAACACCCGGAACGTTTTGCAGTACTGGCTTTGACCGCACAGCGCTCGGTGACGGCTATGCTGCAACTTTGTCTGCGTTTTAAGCCACGCTATGCTGTCATGTCGGAACAAGCGGCTGCAACCCAACTGCAACATCAGTTGCAGGCTGCTGGCAGCCAGACGACAGTGTTGGCGGGAACGCAGGCGCTGTGTGATATTGCAGCGCATCCTGATGCGGATGTAGTGATGGCTGCCATTGTTGGTGCTGCTGGTTTGTTACCAACTCTGGCCGCTGTAAAAGCAGCTAAAACAGTGCTGTTGGCCAACAAAGAAGCGCTGGTGATGGCGGGTGCATTCTTTATGCAGCAAGTGAAAAGCAGCGGCGCCCGCCTGCTGCCAATCGACAGTGAACACAATGCCATTTTTCAGTGCCTGCCAGCCTCGTTGCAGCAGGCGGTGTGCACACATCAGATCCATGCCGGTAGCTTGCAACAGCAAAGCATCAGTAAATTGTTACTGACAGCCAGTGGAGGCCCCTTTTTGCAGACCTCCTTGCATGAGTTTCCACAGATCACGCCTGCCCAGGCTGTAGCGCATCCAAACTGGACGATGGGGCAGAAAATATCGGTAGATAGTGCAACCATGATGAACAAAGGGCTGGAGCTGATTGAGGCCCATTGGTTGTTTCAGTGCCCGGTCGAACAGATTGAGGTGGTCATCCATCCGCAAAGTGTGATTCATTCCATGGTACAGTATCAGGATGGCTCTGTGATTGCGCAACTGGGTCAACCAGATATGTGTACTCCAATTGCCTATGCGATGGCTTACCCGGAACGAATCAGCACTCAAGTACCAGCACTGGATTTCAGCAAGCTTGCTGATTTATCCTTTTCCAGTGCCGAACCCGCTCGTTTTCCTAACCTGTATCTGGCAATCGAAGCTTGCCGGCAAGGTCAGGCGGCTACAACCGCACTGAATGCTGCCAACGAAGTCTCGGTGGCGGCATTTCTGGCCGGACAGCTGCGTTTTGACCAGATAGCCATGGTCAATGCAGAGGTTCTGGAGCAGTGTGCTATGGATAAAGCGATTGAATTAGAAGCTATTCTTGCGCTAGACCAGCAGGCAAGACTGGTTGCGGAAAAAATCATTGCGAGGCGTAGTTCATGAGTGCACTGATCTGGAATATTGCCAGCTTTGTGGTGGCTTTAGGGATTTTAATTGCTGTTCATGAGTTTGGCCATTTTTGGGTTGCCCGCAGGAATGGCGTCTTAGTAAAACGCTTCTCCATCGGCTTTGGTAAAGCACTGTTTCGCTGGCGCGATCGTCAGGGCACAGAGTTTGTGGTGGCGATGATCCCGCTTGGTGGTTACGTTCGGATGCTGGATGATCGTTTTGATCCGGTATTACCGCAGTTTAAAGATCTGGCGTTCAATCAAAAGAGCGTGCGTCAGCGTATGGCCATAATAGCTGCAGGGCCAATGGCTAATTTTTTGTTTGCTATTCTGGTGCTTTGGCTGATGTACATGATAGGGGTGCCGGAAGCCAGGCCAGTTATTGCAGATGTTCGCTCTGGCTCTATCGCTGCCAGTGCAGAACTCGACTCCAATCAGCAGATTACGGCGGTAAATGGTCGCTCATCGGCAGATATCCGAGGCCTGAGCCTGCTTCTGGTGGAGCAGCTTGGCCGACGTGAAATTACCCTGCAACTGGAGGACCGCTCGACTGGGCAGCGGTCTGAGCGTGTGCTGGATACTTCTGGCTGGCACTTTGATCCCGATACTGAAACCATTTTCGCTAGCTTGGGTATCGAGCTGATGATGCCAAAACCCTTGACCAGTATCGCTTACATTGAGCCAGCTTCGCCTGCTGAGCTCGCAGGTTTACAAGTAGGGGACGAAATCACACATGTTGCAGATGCGTCGCTGGAAAGCTGGTATCAATTAACTGAATGGATACAAAATCACCCGGCTGAACCCCTTGACATCATCATTCTACGGCAAGGTCAGCGACTGCCCTTGACAGTAGTACTCGGAGAACGGCAAACTGCCGATGGCTTTCGTCAGGGCTATCTTGGCATAGTACCGCATAGCAGCGGTTGGCCGGATGGCATTCGCTATACCCAACGGCACAATCCTTTGGTTGCGCTTAAGGTGGGTGCTGAGCAAACCTGGCAGTTGACCCGACTCAGTTTTAGTATGATCGGTAAGTTTATTTTTGGTGATGTTTCGGTACGGCATTTAAGTGGGCCTATTTCCATAGCCCAGGGAGCCGGAACTACTGCCAGCATAGGGTTGATTGCTTTTTTAACCTTTTTGGCTTTGATCAGTGTCAACCTGGGCGTCATCAATTTATTGCCGCTGCCCATTTTGGATGGTGGCCACTTAATGTACATGGTTGTTGAACTAATACGAGGCAAACCGGTCTCTGAAAAGGCGCAGGAGATAGGTTTTCGCATAGGAGCCATGGTTCTTCTGCTGTTAATGGGAATTGCGCTACTAAACGATATTTCTCGTTTGTAATCACTAATCAGAAGTTGTCCACAGAATGATAATGAAACGTTTAGCAGCTGCAATGCTGCTCGCTGGAATCAGCCACACGCTACATGCAGACGAACCCTTTGTGGTTCAGGATATTCAGGTTGAAGGCTTGCAACGGGTTGCCTTAGGGGCCGCACTTAATAATTTACCTTTTAATGTTGGTGATTCGGTTACTGACTTTACCTTGTCGCGAAGCATTAAAACACTGTTCTCTGCCGGCCACTTTGATGACATCCGTGTGTTACGGGATGGCAATACGGTGATTTACCGCCTGAAGGAACGTCCTACAATCAACAGCATCGAATTTGATGGCAATAAAGACATCAAAGATGATCAGCTAAATGAAAGCTTATCGGCACAGCGCATTGAGGTTGGCGAGCCATTGGACCGCACCATACTGCGCAGTGTCGAAAATGGCCTGACGGAGTTCTACCATGGTGTTGGTAAATACCAGGCCTCTGTTGAAGTAGAACTGGTGTATTTGCCGCGCAACCGGGTGAATGTCAAGATCAAGTTTGATGAGGGCGATGCCGCTTCGGTACGCCAAATCAATATTGTCGGGAACGAAATCTTCGACAACGATACCTTGCTGAGGGTGTTTGAATCTGGTCAGGACAAACCCTGGTGGCGCTTTATGGGTTCTGACCGTTATCAAAAACAAACGCTGCAAGGCGACTTTGAACGGATGCAGAGCTACTATCTGGATCGCGGTTACCTGCGCTTCAACATTGACTCGTCCCAGGTGTCGGTCAGCCCGGACAAATCCTCTGTCTATGTTACGTTAAATGTCACTGAGGGTGAGCAGTACACCGTGACTGGGGTGCGCTTTGCTGGCGACCTGATTGGCCAGGACACCTTAATTGAGCGTATTGTACCGATCAGCCCAGGTGAATTGTACAACGGTGCTTTGGTTACTTATTCAGAAGAGACAATCAGTCGGATCCTGGCCCGTTTTGGTTATGCCAACTCGCGGGTAACCACCATCCCGGATATTAATGACGACACCAAAGAGGTGGAGTTGACAATTCACGTCGATCCAGGCAAACGTATTTATGTGCGCCGTATTGATATTGCTGGCAATGCCAATACCAAGGATGAGGTGTTTCGACGTGAGTTAAGGCAGTTGGAAGGGGGCTGGTTGTCCAACGATGCGTTGGAGCTTTCAAAACAACGCATTCAACGCCTGCCTTACGTTGAGCGTATTGAATTTGAAACCCGTGATGTGCCGGGCATTGAGGACCAGGTGGATGTCACCTTCAACGTCCGTGAGCAGCCGTCGGGTAGCTTTAATGCCGGTATTTCCTATGGCGATTTCCAGGGGCTTGCCTTCCAGATCGGAGTGGAGCAAACCAACTTTATGGGCTCTGGTAACAGTGCTGGTATTAATCTAAATACCAACAAATACCAGAAAACCCTGGCGCTTAATTACAATAATCCATACTTTACCCTGGACGGGGTAAGCTTGGGGGGGCAGGTATTTTATACCAAGACGGATTACAGCAGCCTGAGCTCTAACCTGGAAGCGTATCGGCAGACCCGCTATGGTTTTGGTGCTTCTATGGGTATTCCAATTAATGAATACAACCGGCTGAACTTTGGCGCTACCATTAGCTTCAATAACCTTAGCTTGTTACAGGACTACGACCAGTTACGCCATTTTAAAAATGTGCTATTGGATGGTAATGATCCGGATGGCCGTTTGAAGTATGTGAACTATGAGCTGACTGCAGGCTGGGTACAAAGCACGCTGAACCGCGGCCTGTTCCCAACCGCCGGCCATTACTTTGGTTTGAATGGTCGTATTTCTACGCCTAATTCAGATTTGCAATTCTTCAAGACATCCTTTGAAGCGCGCAAATACATCCCACTTAGCCGTGATCACAGCTGGACCTTTATGAGTAAGCTGGAGCTTGGTTATGGCAATGGCTACGGCAGTCGCAATGGCTACGATCATACCTTGCCATTTAACGAGAACTACACTGCGGGTGGTTACAATATTCGGGGCTTTGAACACCGAATTATTGGGCCGCGGGCAGTATTCCGTTTGCCGACCAGTATTCCCGGCTTGCCGGATCCGATAACGGGGGGCAGCACCAACCTGCCTGGTGATCCATCGACAGATCGCTATAGTGTTTCACAGCGTTCAATTGGTGGTAATGCGATGGCAGTTGCCACACTGGAGCTGATCACACCGACGCCATTTGTTGGTGAAGACAACCGTAACTCGGTACGAACCAGTATCTTCCTCGATGCCGGTAATGTCTGGGATACCGAGTTTGATTTTAATCGCTACGCAAATCTGACGCAGCAGCGCCAGTTCGATCGGGAGCCGCTCTTGGCAGATTACTCCGATCCGACTATGATTCGTGTCAGCACAGGGGTATCCTTACAGTGGATTTCCCCGATGGGGCCACTGACGTTTAGCCTTGCTAAGATCCTCAATAAATACGAAGGTGACTTGCAAGAAAACTTCAGCTTTAATATTGGTACAACATTCTGATCATTTTGACTAAAGGACGATGACGTTGAAAAATTTACTTGTAAAAACAGCCGCTACTTTGCTTCTTGCTGCTTTATTAGTTGGCGCTACTGCTGCACAAGCAGCAAAAATCGCCTTTGTGGATGTGCAGGCTATTGCCAGCCAGTTGCCTCAGGCACAGCAAATTCAGGAAACCATTATGGCTGAATTTGGTGAGCGCATCGAAGCCATTGGCCAGTTGGAGCGTGATATCAACTTTAATGTAGAAAAAATTCGTCGGGATGGTCCAACCATGAGCGAAGCTGAACAGCAACGCTTGGCTGAAACCATTCAGCAACAGCAAATCCAGTATGAGCAGATGGCTCGCCCTCTGGATGAGCAAATGCGTCAGCGCCAGGCGGAAGAGCGCAATAAATTGCTGGCGGTGATCAAAAATGCTATCGATAAAGTGGCAGAACAGGGCAACTACGACATCGTGCTGAACTCCGGTGCCGCTGTGTATGCAAAAGACAGCTACGACATCTCTGCAGCTGTTGTCCGTCAGATCAGCAGCGGCAACTAAATGATGCGTTGGACTGCATTGCAATTAGCTCAGCACCTTGATGCTGAGCTAATTGGATCTGAAGAACAGGAAATTAGCAGTGTTGGTACACTGGAGCGCGCGCGAGCCGACCAGGTGAGTTTTCTGTCCAATCCGAAGCTCAAGCACCTGCTTGCCGATTGTCAGGCCGGTTTGTTGTTGCTAAGGGCGGAGGATAAGGCCCTATGGTCAGGCGCTGCGCTGCTGGTCGCTGATCCTTATGTCGCTTTTGCTAAAATTGCCCAGTTATTGGATTCCACGCCACCTGCGGCCTTGGGTATTCATCCGACAGCACAGATTGATGCCGGAGCAACTCTGGGCAAAGGGGTATCCGTTGGGCCTTATGCGGTGGTATCCGCCGGTGCCGTGATTGGCGATAATGTTGAGATTGGCTCCCATTGTTTTATTGGCGAAGCGGCCACTTTAGGTGCTGGTTGCCGGATTTGGCCTAACGTGAGCATTTATCATCGTGTCGAGCTTGGTCAAAACTGCATAGTACACAGTGGTGCTGTGTTGGGAGCCGATGGCTTTGGCTTTGCGAATGAGCGTGGTCGCTGGTTGAAAATTCCTCAGGTCGGTACCGTGCTGATTGGCGATGACTGCGAAATTGGTGCTCAGACCTGTATCGACCGTGGTGCGCTTGAGAATACAGTGATCGGCAATAATGTCATTATCGACAACCTGTGCCAGGTAGCACACAATGTGCGCATTGGTGACCATACAGCCATTGCTGGTTGTACGACCATTGCAGGCAGTGCCACCATTGGTCGTTATTGTATTATTGGTGGTGCCGCTGTGATTAATGGCCATATTGATATTTGCGATGGTGCCCAAATTAGCGGCATGGCAATGTTGATGAAACCCGTCACTGAAAAAGGCGTCTATACTTCAGGTATACCAGCCACCACCAATGCCGAGTGGCGTAAAAATACCGCCAGGCTTCGCAAAATTGACCAGCTGTATCAGCGGGTCAAAGATCTTGAGCTGCAGCTGGCAGCGAGCAAGCGTACAGACGAACAACCCTAATTCATGCAGAGGATCCACTTTGGCTAATCCCATTTCAAGCCTGGAAGTACAAGACATCATGGCATTGTTGCCACACCGCTATCCGTTTTTGTTGATTGATAGAGTGCTGGATTACACGCCAGGGGAAAGTCTTACTGCCATTAAAAATGTCACCATTAATGAGCCCATTTTTACCGGACACTTCCCTGGACGTCCTATTTTTCCCGGTGTGCTGATTCTTGAAGCCATGGCGCAGGCGACTGGTATTTTAGGTTTTAAAACAGCTGCTGAACGCTCTGAGAATGAACTCTATTTATTCGCGGCCATTGATGAAGCCCGTTTCAAAAAACCGGTGGTGCCAGGTGATACCATGGTGCTGGAGGTTAAGTTTTTAAAAGAACGCCGCAATATGTGGAAATTTTACGGTGAGGCCAAAGTCGAGGGGCAACTGGTCTGTTGCGCCGAGTTGATGTGTGCCAGGAGAGAGTTCTGACGTGATCCATCCATCTGCAGTGATAGAGCCAACAGCTCAGCTTGGCAAAAATGTGACCGTAGGTCCTTTTAGTTACATCGGTGCCGGTGTGGTACTGGGGGATGATTGCATTATTGAGTCCAATGTGGTGATCAAAGGTCCCAGTATCATTGGCCGTGGCAATCACTTTTTCCAGTTTGCCAGCATTGGTGAAGCCTGTCAGGATAAGAAATACAAAAATGAACCGACAGAGTTGATTGTCGGGGATTTCAATATTTTCCGGGAAGGCTGTACTGTACATCGTGGCACCATTCAGGACGAAGGCCGAACCGTTATTGGCAGCCACAATCTGTTTATGAATTACACCCATGTCGCCCATGACTGTGTCATTGGCAGCAATGTAATTTACGCAAACAATGCTTCTACTGCAGGTCATGTGCATGTTGGTGACTGGGTTATTTTGGGCGGCATGAGTGGCGTGCACCAGTTTTGTCACCTCGGCGCTCACAGCTTTATCGGCGGTGGTGCCATTGTTCTGAAAGACGTGCCACCTTTTGTGATGGCGAATGGTAACCCGGCAACCCCTGTGGGGATTAATACTGAGGGTTTAAAACGACGTGGTTTTACCGCAGAAACGCTGCTGGAAATTCGTCGTGCTTACAAAGAAATTTACCGCAAAGGGAATACCGTGTCAGAAGCGGTTGCTGCTCTGGCTGCGCAAAGCGAAGCCAATGTCGAAATCCGTCGTTTGACTCAGTTTATCGAGCATTCAAAGCGCGGTATTATTCGTTAATCCACAGTGCAGGCTGCAACTTCGGTTGTGGCCTAGGTTGGAAAGTCCGCTATGCCATCTAAAACACTCTCAGCTGCAGCCCCTCGTATAGCCATCATTGTAGGCGAGCATTCCGGTGATATTCTTGCTGCTGGCGTGATGGA
The DNA here is from genome assembly GCF_036327005.1 of Alkalimonas mucilaginosa. Taxonomy (NCBI): domain Bacteria; kingdom Pseudomonadati; phylum Pseudomonadota; class Gammaproteobacteria; genus Alkalimonas; species Alkalimonas mucilaginosa. The sequence goes on along the minus strand of NZ_JAUGZK010000006.1, from coordinate 137,512 downwards.
GGCAGTGTTACGTCTTCATCCTGATGCCAGCTTTTATGGTATTGGCGGGCCACGCATGCAGGCACTGGGTTTTGATGCCTGGTTTGATATGGAAGAGCTGGCTGTCATGGGACTGGTGGAAGTGCTGGGACGCTTGCCACGCTTACTTCGCATTCGTAAAGAGCTGATTCAACGCTTGCTGGCCGAACAACCAGATCTGGTGCTGGGGGTGGATGCACCGGATTTTAACCTACCCGTAGAGCATAAACTAAAACAGGCAGGACTTACCACGGTTCATTACGTTAGTCCTTCGGTTTGGGCCTGGCGGCAGAAACGGATCCATAAAATAGCCGCAGCCACCGATCTGGTGCTGGCTTTGCTTCCTTTTGAAAAAGCTTTTTACGATAAGCATCAGGTACCTTGCCGTTTTGTCGGCCATACTCTGGCTGATCAGATGCCAATTACGCCTGATAAAGCGGCAGCCAAAGTCTCCATGGGGTGGCATAGTCAAACTGTACTGGCGCTAATGCCAGGCAGTCGCAGTAATGAAATTAAGCTGCTTAGTCCGGCCTTTTTGCAAGCGGCTGCCAGGCTAAAAGCCATACAGCCAGAGCTGCAGCTGGTATGCGCTATGGTGACAGAACAAAAAGCTGCCATATTTCAAGCCATCAAGCAGCAAGTGGCACCGGACTTGGAGCTAAGGCTGGTGATTGGTCAGTCCCGGCAGGTGTTGATGGCCGCGGATGCGGTCTTTATTGCCTCTGGTACCGCCACGCTGGAAGCCATGCTGGCCAAATGCCCGATGGTGGTTGCCTATAAATTGAATGCCATTACGTTTCAGCTGGCAAAATGGCTGGTGAAGATTGATTATTTCAGTTTACCCAACCTGCTGGCGAACGAAGCCCTGGTGCCAGAGTTGTTACAGCATGAAGTGAACCCAGATGCTTTGGTGGCTGCGATGCAACCATTGTTTGGACAAGACGCGAACTCCCTGATCCAACGTTTTACCGAGTTGCACCAGCAACTGGCTTGCGATGCCAGCCAGCAGGCTGCTGAAGCCATCCTTACATTAATAGCAACGAGTAGTAGTTCGCATGACTGACTTTATCCGGCCAAATGCACGCTTGCTGTGCGGTGTTGATGAAGTTGGGCGAGGCCCCTTGATTGGAGCCGTTGTCACCGCTGCAGTGATACTTGATCCGTCCCAACCGATTGCTGGTTTGGCGGATTCGAAAAAGTTATCGGAAAAAAAGCGTCAGCTACTGGCAACTGAGATCAGGCAAAAAGCCTTGTGCTGGAGTCTTGGCCGGGCCGAGCCGGCAGAGATTGACCAGCTAAATATTTTGCATGCCACCATGCTGGCAATGCAGCGAGCTGTTGCCGGGCTAAGGATCCAGCCGGAATGGGTATTGATTGATGGCAATCGTTGTCCAGAGCTGCCGGTACCTGCCAGCGCTGTCGTCAAGGGTGATAGTAAAGTGGCAGAAATCAGTGCGGCCTCGATTTTAGCCAAGGTGGCCCGGGATGATGAAATGTTAGCCCTGCACCAGCGCTATCCGCAATTTGGTTTTGACCGTCACAAAGGCTACCCGACGGCTGAGCATATGGCAGCTATCCGGCAGTTTGGTGTTTTGCCCGAACACCGGCGCAGTTTTAAACCGGTACAGTATCAGTTAGAGTTGATGGCATGACCCAGCCTGCTTTCGTTCATTTACGTGTTCACAGTGACTTTTCCATGGTTGACGGTGTCGCCAAGGTCAAGCCTATCTTAAAAGCTGCCCAGCAGCTGCAGATGCCCGCGTTGGCCTTAACAGACACCATGAATCTGTGCGGTTTGGTACGATTCTATGGCGGCGCTATCGACGCCGGCATCAAACCCATCATCGGCGCTGATTTCTGGGTGCACGACGCAGAATTAGCGCAAGACAGTGGGCGCATGGTGATTTTAGCTGCTGATAACACCGGCTATAAAAACCTGACTTTACTGATTTCCAAAGCCTATCTACGGGGCCATCTGGATGGGAAGCCCCAAATAGATCACAGTTGGCTGGCTGAATACAGCGAGGGCTTGATCCTGCTCTCTGGCGCTAAAGATGGCCTGTTAGGCAAAGCACTGTTAAAGCAAAACACTTCCGTTGTTGAACAGCTTACGGCTTTTTATCAACGGCACTTTGCTGGCCGGTTTTATCTCGAATTGGTCCGTACCGGCCGGGCCGAGGAAGAACAATACATTCAGTTGGCGGTAGATTTAGCTGTCCAGACTGATTTACCGGTGGTAGCTACCAATGAAGTGGTTTTTTTGCATGCTGATGACTTTTCAGCGCATGAAATCCGGGTAGCGATTCATGATGGTTATACGCTGGATGATAAGCGACGGCCCAAACGCTATTCAGAGCAGCAGTATCTGCGCACTGAACAGGAAATGCTCACGCTGTTTGCAGATATTCCCGAAGCGTTGGCCAACTCGGTCGAAATTGCTAAACGTTGCAATGTCACCATTCGGTTGTATGAATACTTTTTACCGGCGTTCCCAACCGGAGGTATGACTGACGCGGACTTTTTGGTGTTAAAGTCGCGGGAAGGATTAGAGCAGCGCTTGGAGCAGTTGTTTCCGGAACCTGCCGAGCGGGCGGCAAAACGTAGCGAATACGATGAGCGGTTGCAAATTGAACTGGATGTGATCAACCAGATGGGCTTTCCCGGCTACTTCCTGGTAGTGATGGAGTTTATTCAGTGGAGCAAGGACCATGGTATTCCGGTTGGGCCGGGACGGGGTTCGGGTGCAGGGTCGCTGGTGGCTTATGCGTTAAAAATCACCGATCTGGATCCGTTGGAGTTTGACTTACTCTTTGAACGCTTCCTAAACCCGGAACGGGTATCCATGCCCGACTTCGACGTCGATTTTTGTATGGACAGGCGCGATGAGGTCATTGAGCATGTGGCCGACATGTATGGCCGGGAAGCGGTATCGCAAATTATCACCTTTGGTACCATGGCCGCCAAAGCGGTGATCCGGGATGTTGGCCGGGTGCTGGGGCACCCCTATGGTTTTGTCGATCGTATTTCAAAGCTGATACCGCCGACGCCAGGTATGACGTTGGAGCAAGCATTCAAAGAAGAGCCACGTCTACCAGAACTGTACCAGCAAGATGAAGAAGTGCGGGACTTGATTGATATGGCCCGGCGACTGGAGGGGGTCACCCGCAACGCCGGTAAGCATGCCGGTGGTGTGGTGATTGCACCGACCAAAATTACAGATTTCTCCCCCTTGTACTGCGATGATGAGGGCCGCAACCCTGTTACTCAGTTTGACAAGAACGATGTAGAAACCGCGGGCCTGGTCAAGTTCGACTTTCTTGGATTACGTACTCTGACCATACTGCAATGGGCAGTCGATATGGTCAATGCCCGGCGACAACTGCAGAATCAGCCATTGGTGGATATCAACAGCATCCCGTTGAATGATCCTCAGAGTATTCAGACCTTATTACGTGCCGATACCACGGCAGTGTTCCAGTTGGAATCCCGTGGTATGAAAGACTTGATTCGCCGTTTAAAGCCCGACTGTTTTGAAGACATGATCGCTTTGGTGGCTTTGTTTCGACCCGGGCCTTTGCAATCGGGCATGGTGGATAACTTTATCGACCGCAAGCAGGGGCGGGAGGAGATCTCCTACCCAGACGCCAATTACCAGCACGAATCGCTTAAGCCCATTCTGGAGCCGACCTACGGCATCATCCTGTATCAGGAGCAGGTGATGCAAATTGCTCAGGTATTGGCTGGTTATACCCTGGGTGGCGCCGACTTACTGCGCCGGGCCATGGGTAAAAAGAAACCTGAGGAAATGGCCAAGCAACGGGCTGTATTCGAGGAAGGTGCCCGCAACAACGGCATTGATGGTGAGCTGGCCATCAAAATTTTCGACTTGGTTGAAAAGTTTGCCGGTTATGGTTTTAACAAATCACACTCAGCGGCTTATGCATTAGTATCCTACCAAACGCTGTGGATGAAAACTCACTTTCCAGCCGAATTTATGGCTGCGGTGATGTCGGCAGATATGGATAACACCGATAAAATAGTGACTCTGGTGGATGAATGCGACCGGATGAAACTGAAATTGTTGCCACCGGATGTGAATGCCGGCCAGTATAAGTTTACTGTGGATGAGCAGGGGCGCATTATTTACGGTATTGGTGCGATCAAAGGCGTGGGTGAAGGCCCTGTTGCCGCCATTATTGAAGCGCGTGAGCGCTTGGGTACTTTCACTGATTTGTTCGACTTTTGCTACAAAGTTGATTTGAAAAAGCTGGGCAAGCGGGTAATTGAAAAGTTGATCCTGGCCGGAGCTCTGGATCGTTTAGGCCCGCACAGAGCGGCTATTTCTGCCAGCCTGGAAGATGCCGTCCGTGCTGCCGAGCAGCAGGCGCATGCCGAAGCCATTGGGCAGGAAGATCTGTTTGGTGCCTTAACACCAGAGCCTGAGCAAGCGATGCAGTCATTTCGCCAGGTAGCACCCTGGCCGGATGAAGTCTGGTTAGAAGGGGAGCGCGAGACACTGGGGCTCTACTTAACCGGTCACCCGATCAATCGTTATCTTGATGAATTGAAGCACTATGTTGGCTGCCGCTTAGTGGACCTGCAGCCAACACGGGGGGAGCAAAGTCTCACCGTTGCGGGTTTAGTTGTGGCAGTTCGGGTGTTGGTGAATAAGCGTGGCCGTCGCTGGGCCTTACTGACACTGGATGATAAATCAGCCCGTGTCGATGTGCGTTTGTTTCCTGACCAGTTTGATAGCTTTGAATCCTTACTGCAAAAAGACAAAGTTTTAGTGGTCACCGGACAGGTACGATTTGATGATTTCAGCGGGGGCCTTACAATGACCGGCCGGGATTTGGCTGAAATCACGTCTGTGCGGGAAAAATATCTTAAATCGCTGCAAATTACGCTAAAATCAGACCAATGTGATGCTAAGTACCTTGAGTTGCTGCAGCAAACTCTGGCAGAGCATAAAGCCGGAACTGTACCTGTGTTGCTGCATTATTTGCGTCCGGAAGGTAAAATTAGTTTACGTCTGGGCAGCGAGTGGTGGGTAACACCAACCGATCTGTTGCTGCATCAGCTCAGGCAACTGGCTGAAATAGAATTAGATTTTCATAATTGAACCGAATAAAAAGAAGGTTTGACGACTCATGATGTTAAATTATCTGGAATTTGAGCAACCCATTGCCGAGTTGGAAGCAAAGATTGATGAGCTGCGTAATGTCAGCCGCAATGGCGACTTCGATCTTGGGCTGGAAGAGGAAGTCAACCGACTAAAAGAAAAGAGTCTGGCACTGACAAAAAAAATCTTTGCTGATTTAGGCGCCTGGCAAGTGGCGCAATTGGCGCGTCACCCGCACCGGCCTTATACGCTGGATTACATTGAGCATATGTTTACCGATTTTGATGAGTTGGCTGGTGATAGAACCTTTGCCAATGATGTTGCGATTGTCGGTGGCACTGCACGGCTGGATGGTCGCCCGGTGATGGTGATTGGCCACCAAAAGGGGCGTGATACCAAAGAAAAAGTGCGACGTAACTTTGGCATGCCCCGGCCAGAAGGGTACCGCAAAGCGTTACGCCTGATGGAGATGGCAGAACGTTTCAAGATGCCTATTATTACCTTTATTGATACCCCGGGGGCTTATCCGGGCATTGGTGCTGAAGAGCGGGGGCAGAGTGAAGCCATTGCCCGTAACCTGAAAGTAATGGCCGGTTTAAAAGTCCCTGTGGTTTGTACTGTGGTTGGTGAAGGTGGCTCCGGTGGAGCTTTGGCTATCGGGGTTGGTGATCGGGTGAATATGCTGCAGTACAGCACCTACTCGGTGATTTCACCAGAGGGCTGCGCCTCTATCCTTTGGAAAAGTGCGGAAAAAGCAGCTTTAGCTGCAGATGCTATGGGTATTACCGCAGAGCGGTTAAAAGAGCTGGATTTGATTAACCGGGTGGTGCCGGAGCCTCTGGGCGGAGCCCATCGTAATCCAGAGCAAATGGCGTTGTCGTTAAAAGAAACCATTGTGAGTGATCTGCAGCAACTGGATACCTTATCCGTGCAGGAGCTGCTGGATAAACGCTATCAACGGTTGATGTCATTTGGCTATTGCTAGGCTGCTGTTAAGTAAGCGGCCATGACCGCAGCACAGCAAGCACAAACGAGCAGGCAGCTGGAAGAGACTCTGGCTGCTTGTTTGCATCGGTACCAGCCACAGCAGGTGGTGCTGGCCTTGAGTGGTGGTATGGATTCCATGGTGTTGTTGGAGCTGTTGCACCGCTTGCGGCAAAGTGCCGATTGGCAGTTGAAAGCTGTGCATGTGCATCATGGCTTGCATGCATTGGCCGACGATTGGCTGGCCTTTTGTCAGCGTCAATGCGCACAACGGGCAATTCCCTTTCTTTACCACAAAATTCAGCTGGCAGGTCGACACAATCTAGAAGCAAGGGCTCGTACAGCGCGCTATCAACAACTAGAGCAATACTGCAGTCAGGCTGATAGTTTGGTGCTGACGGCGCATCATGCGGACGATCAACTGGAAACCTTGCTGTTGGCATTAAAGCGGGGCAGTGGACTGGCTGGTTTATCCGGTATCGCGGCGATTCGTCCTTTTAACAAAGGGTACCTGCTTCGTCCTTTACTGTCGATTAGCAGGACACAGCTGGAGTCTTTTGCTGCCATGGCACAGCTGGCGTGGGTGGACGATCCAAGCAATCAGGATACTGGCTTTGATCGCAATTTTTTGCGTCAAAAGGTGGTGCCTGTATTGCAACAGCGGTGGCCAGACTTTGCTCAAACGGCAGCACGTAGCATGGCACATTGCGCCGATGCGCAGCAGCAGTTGCAGCAACAATGGCAGCAGCAGTTACGGCCTTTTATTCATGACAAAGGTCAGGTGCTGCAGTTGGCGGCATTGCACGGCAAAGAGCGCAGTGTGCGTAATGCCTTGTTGCGTTGCTGGTTAGGGCAGTTTCAACTGAATCCTGAGCTGGCCTGGTTAGATACTTTGCATCATGAGGTGATTGCTGCCAAAGCAGATGCCAGTCCTCAGCTTGCCATACAAGGCTGGCAAATTCGACGCTATCAGCAAGCACTTTATCTCACCAAAGCGGTGCCTGAGCTGGCAGCGGATTTTGAACTGTTTTGGTGTGGTCAAGAGGTGCTGGATTTACCTGCAGGCCTTGGACAATTGCATTTTGTTTACGCTGAGAGTCCACCTGCGGCAGGCTGGTTACCATTGCCAGCCACTACGGATTTGCTTGTTTGTTTTGGTCGTTTGAGCCTTAGCTTTAAGCCTGCGGGCGCGCTTCATAGTAAGCCTCTTAAGCAATGGTGCAAGCACTGGCAATTGGCTCCCTGGCAACGGCCTTTATTGCCTTTACTGCTGAATGACAATCAGCTTATCGCTGTGGCTGGAAAGGCCAGCGCTGTTGCAGCAGAGTCTGCAACTTTGTGGTGTCGTTTCACTCAGCCATAGCAGTGTCAGGCTTGGCGCACCCGGTTCTTGCCGGCATCCTTGGCTTGATACAAGGCTTTGTCTGCAGCAGTGAACAGATCGCTGGCGCTTTGATTTGTTTGCCAACGGGCAATGCCGACGCTGGCTGTGACCTGATGCTGTTGGCAAAAGTGTTGGCGCAAAATCGCTTTAACTAAACGCCGACCAATCAACTCGCTGCTGGTAACATCGTCACCAGTGAGTAAGACAGCGAATTCATCCCCGCCAAAACGGAACAAGGAGTCGGTAGCTCTTAGGGTTGAATGCATAGCGCTGGCTACGGCAATCAAAATATCGTCACCGGCAGTATGCCCAAAGCGATCATTGACTTGTTTAAAATTATCCAGATCCAGCAGCAGCACCGCACATTGTCCTTGGGTACGTTTGGATAGTTGGATTGCCTTGTCCAGGCTGTCATCAAAGAAGCGACGGTTACCAAGGCCTGTCAGGGTATCTTTAAGAGCCATTTGTTGCAGGCGGGTAACAATCAGAGCATTGCGTAACGGATACAGCCACTCTACTTCCAGCACTTGCAGTTTTTTGCACACCAAAGGTGTAAAGGGTTGATCGCTGCAGTACTGCAGCTTAGCTAAACACTGATCTTTTAGCATTAGCAGGCTACGCTGCTGGTACCTGGCCTGGGCTGACCCAGCGGCCTGAAACTCACCGACAGCTGTCTGCAATTCTACGCCGGATAGTGGCAGAATATTGCCAGCAGCCATCGCAAAAAGTTGCAGCTGCTCTTGCAGATCCAGACTGGTTTGTAACTGTGCCAGCAGTGTCTGATGTTCTTGCCCTTCACCACTATGCCAGTATTCATCCGTCGCAATAGCCGCGTAACTTAAGGCATGCGGCAGACTGATTTCAGAAAGTAAACACAAGCTCATATCTGTATCTCGCTTCAGTAGATACCAGTTTTATAAGCAATTACTAAGCCAATATAATTAAATGCTATGGATCAATCACTTGATACAAGCTATGGCTCGCAGTTGTTCTGCTACTGCCTGGATGACGGTTTCTTGACGATGAGTCAGTCGTTCCTATGTCTGTTGCAGGAACTGCATGATGTTGTCCAGTTGATGCATGCCGTCTTCATAGCCACAATCGATTAAACGGCGGGTGTACTCCTGTTCGAACAGCAGATAACTGGCAAGGCTGGAGTCAGAATGCTGACCAATACCCATCAACCGGAAGATGCTGCGAACGGCGATAGGCAATGATAAATAATGCTCGCTGGCAATCTGATTAAAGTTCTGACTGGGATTGATCAGCAAGCTATCAATGGGTTTTAAATTGGTTTGGATCTGGTGTTGTCGCATCGTTTCAATCGTATTGTTGATACGCTGCATTCGCTCGAGATCGGAGTTCAGGGTGTCGGCAAAGATGGTATCCAGCAAATGCCCTGCGATGGTTGCAAGTCCGGGGTGGTGAGGCAGCCGCTCACTAAAATCATGACTTCGGGGTTGCTCCAGGCCGATCACCAAAATTTTTTCTGCTCCTAAATGGATGGGAGCCGATAATGGCGAGAGCTGATTTACAGAGCCGTCACCAAAGTATTGCTGGTGGATTTGCACCGACGGGAACAGCACCGGAATGGCAGCCGATGCCAGCAAATGGTGAAGACCTAGCAGGGTACGCTGACCGCACCGTTTTGCGCGTCGCCATTCATCGGCGCTGTCAGATTGAAAAAAAGTGATAGAATCACCATTGTTGTAGCTGGAGGCGGTGACGGATACACTGGATAGATAGCCACCCAGAATATTGCGATCGATACGCTTTAGATCCAGGATCTTACTGAGCAACTGCTTTAGTGGCGTGTTATCAAAGACGCTCACCGGGCGTTTATTGGCATAATCTGCCTGAAAAGCACTAAAGAGGCCACGCAACAGATGCCGGAATACACGCGGATAATCTGAGTAATAGACTTGATTCGTATGGAACTGCCGCCAGACCCATTCAATTTTTTTCACCCCCAGATGAAAGCACGATGCATAGCAAGCAATGCCGGTGCCATTGATGGCGCCGGCTGAGGTACCACAAATAATATCAAATGGGATTTTGCTGTTACGCGGGTACCGGGTCGCTATCGCTTTTAGCACCCCCACCTGATAGGCAGCCCGGGCACCACCACCCATCAGCAACAGGGCTGTCTTTTTTCGTGCTGTGGATGTAGTTGGACTCATGAGGCTGAACTTTTACTCCAATCAAGGCTCTGTTGACTTAACTTGCTGGCAATCTGGCAGATATTGCATTTCATCGTGGCCATTGTATGCTGAGCAAGATAGGAATGCGACCTGACTTTAGTCTGGCCGCAGAGCTGAATGAATGCAACTTTTACCTGCAATGAGGCAACTATGTCAGAGCACGAATCGTCTGAAGCATCCGCATCTGGTCAGCACTTGTATTATCTGGGACTGGCCGCTGTCGTCTTGGTAATCTTGGTTGCTGTTTGGTTACTGTTTCGGGGGGACCCTGAAATATCTGAACCAGAGGTGAGGCCAGTAGCTGTGCCTGAGCAGCCGGAAATAACCGAAGCACCGCCGCCACTGCCGGTTGAACCAGTGTTTGAACCCAGGGAGCCTGAGCTGGTGGTAGAGCCCATAGTGAGCCATGAGTCGGCTGTAGATGATGGATTGCCGGAGGATGAACAGCGTCAGGTTGCCCCTGAGCCAGAACTACCGGCCTTAAATGAATCGGATGCAGCCGTAAGTCAGTCGCTGTTGCAATTACCATGGCAACCTGGTTTGGCTGGTATCTTTGTGCGTGAAGATATGGTGCGCCGTTTTGTGGTACTGACAGACAACATCAGCCGGGGACAAATAAGCAGTGAGCATTTGGTGTTGCAAACGCCGCAGCAGCCTTTTGCTGTTAAGCGGGATGGGGAACAGCTGCTGCTGGACCCTGCTGGCTTCGTGCGTTATGAACCTTATCTAAGGTTATTGGAAAGTGTGCCGGCATCGGCTCAGGTGGCGTTATTGCGCCAGTACCAACCGCTGTTGGATGAAGCTTTTGATGAGCTGGGTTATCCGGATACATCTTTTGAAAGCCGTTTGTTGGAAGCTATTGATTATCTGCTGGAACAGCCTGTGATGGATGGTGTCTTTGAGCTGGAGCTGCCCAGTGTGATGTATCATTTTGCAGAGCCTCACCTTGAAACAATGAACGATGTGCAAAAGCAGCTGATCCGGATCGGGCCAGCAAATCAGCGTCGATTGCAGCAGCAGTTGATAAAGTTGCGTCAGGAGTTGCAACAATGATTCGAACGGCTCACTTATATTAATAACTGATTAAACTATAATTAATTCAGCTGCTTATATCTTTCTCTTTGTAAATGCTTGTCTATGCTCATAGAAGCAGAGACAAGCATAACAGAGTAAAGAGGTATCAAATGCTGAATCATCTAACCGTTAAATTACGGCTAACATCACTGATTGTGGTGCCTTTGTTAATCATCTTGCTGCTTTCCATGGTATCGCTCCGTGAGATGCAGCAGTTGAATCAAGGGATAAACAGTCTGTACCATGATCGGGTGGTACCTCTGCGGCAAATCAAAGTGGTGTCAGATGCTTATGCTGTTGCCATGGTCGATACGTTTCATAAATACCGCAGCGACCAGTTGAACGCTCGGCAGGCGCAACAGGAGTTGCAACAGGCTAAGGCTGAAGCGGAGCAGTATTGGCGTCAGTACCTGGCTACTGAGTTGACCGCAGAGGAACGACGCATAGTGGCGGATGTAGAACGTTTACGGCAGCCTTTTTTAGCCGAAGCCGAACGCTTTACTACGGCTATAGGCCAGAATACGTTTCTATCCGCTATCAGCAACACTGAATTTAATCAGCGCCTTTATGCGGTTGCAGATCCATTAAGTGCAGCTTTGGATGCACTGATCATGTTACAGCTGGATGAATCAGAGCGTTTCAGGGCTGCAGCAGAGCAAGGTTTCGAACAAAGTCGGCTTTTCTTTATACTGCTGTTGCTGGTAGTTTTTATGTCCCTGGCTATGATGGGGTGGTGGATTTACCGTTCTATTCAAGCTCCGCTTTTTCTGCTGCAAAACGCTATTCAAACGGTTGGTAAGAGTCTGGATCTGAGAGTTCGCGCTAAAGTGACAGGCCAGGATGAATTGGCCCAGGCATCCACTGCCTTTAATGGCACCATGGAACGTTTGCAGCTGTTCTTTAAAGAACTGGATGCCGCCATTCAGCAGTTAGCAACAGCGGCGGAAGAAATGAGCCACATCAGCGAGCAGGTGAGCACTACCTCCAGTGAACAAGAACAAAACGTCAGTATGATAGCCACGGCCATCACTCAGATGTCTTCAGCTATTCAGGAGGTTGCCGGCAGTGCACTGCGGACATCAGAGCAAGCAGGTGAGGCCGATACCTTGTCGGAGCAAGGTGTTAGCCGGGTGAAGCTGAGCATTCAATCCATTGGTCAGTTATCCGGTGCTTTGGATGAAGCCGCTAAAGTGATTACTCAGCTCAATACAGAGTCTGATAAGATCAGTCAGGTGTTAGCGGTTATTACCAGTATTGCAGAGCAAACCAACTTGCTGGCGCTGAATGCTGCTATTGAGGCAGCCAGAGCGGGGGACGCTGGTCGGGGTTTTGCTGTGGTGGCGGATGAAGTGCGGCAACTGGCCACTAATACTCAAAAAGCAACGGAGTCGATTCGAGGTATGATCGACAACCTGCAACTTTCTTCCAAAGAAGCTGTTCAAGCCATGGAAAACTCGGGGCAGTTTGCGCAAGTCAGTGTCAAGCAAGTGAACGAAACCGGTGAGGTGATCAGTCAAATGAAAACTTCGGTCAGTCATATCGTCGATATGAATACACAAGTATCAACTGCTACCGAACAGCAAACCATTGTAGCGGAAGAAATCAGTAAGAATATCAGTGATGTTACCGTGAGTATCGGGGAGGTGACTCATAGTGCCAAACAAAGTGCCGAAGCCAGTGACATGTTGGCGCGCTTGTCATCGGATTTGCAGCAAAAAGCGGCGGCTTTTAAAGTCTGATAAGCTGCACAACTGATGTTTTGTTGTGCAGCCAGTACTGTGGTAGTTGCAACTAAGGCCGGATTTGCGCATAATGCGCGCCTGCCATCTTGATGGCACACTATGGTAACCCCATGGGTCCTCTCGCAATGCTAGTAGGTGAACCCGGTCAGGTCCGGAAGGAAGCAGCCGCAGCTTATGACGCATGTGCCGGGATGTGGCTGGTGGGGTTGCCACCCACCTACCTTTGATTGCTCAAAAACTCCACTGCTTTGCGCACGGCTTCCTCCACTTTCATTTGCATCTCAAAACGCTCACTTTGTGGCAGGTAAAAAGCCATATCGACTTCGTAACGGATGTAGCGCGGCGGCAGCTGATTAAGAATAATGCAACACAAATCTGCCAGGTAGTCCTGATCTTTGTCAATATCCAGGCCCTGTGCCGAAATATATTCCAGCACCAGCTTTTCGTAATAATTATGAATATCATCATTCATTGTCATAGGTAAGGCCTCATTCGTAAAGCAGAAAATACTGTTACCAAGCATAATCGGCTTTCTGAAAAAAAACCACTGCATTGGTAATGCAGTGCTGCGTTGATACAATGGCGCTACTTTATCAGTATGAGCAAAGAAATATGCAAAAAAATCAAAAGCCTTGCTATTACGGCGACTATCTCCAGCTGGATAGCATCCTGAATGCTCAAGCGCCGGAAAGTGCCAATTACCATGCTGAAGCGCACGACGAGACCCTATTTATCATCGTGCATCAAGTCTATGAACTTTGGTTCAAGCAAATTTTGCATGAGTTGAAAGCAGTGTTGGCTGTGTTCGCCGCCGAGGAAGTCAAAGATGAGCAATTGACCGGCATAGTGCATAAGTTAAAGCGGGTGATTAGTATTCAACAATTGCTGAACCAGCAAATTGCAGTGATGGAAACCATGACGCCGCAAGACTTTATGTCGTTTCGTGATTACCTGGTACCGGCTTCTGGTTTTCAGAGTGTGCAGTTTAAAATGTTGGAAATAGGTCTTGGCTTAAAAAGCGATTACCGAATTGATTTTGATAAAAACTCATTTTACACCCGTCTGAACGAGAAAGATCGGAGTTTTCTGCAGGCATTAGAGCATCAGCCCAGCTTGTTCGAGTTGATCGAAAAGTGGTTGGAACGTATGCCGTTTCTGGAGTTTGGTGACTTTAGTTTCTGGCAATTGTACCAGCAGGCGACTCAAGCCATGTTGGATAGCGATGAAGCCATTGTGTTAGGCATTGAGCAGTTGGCCGACCAGGAGCGGGCTTTGCAATTGGCCGAAATCAACAAAACCCGGCAAAAATTTGCGGCCTTGCTGAATGAGGCAGAGTATCTGCAGTTACAGCAGCAGGGAGCCTTCCGGCTGAGTCAGCGTGCAATGTTGTCGGCGCTATTTATCAGCTTGTATCAGGAAGAGCCGGTGTTTAACTTGCCATTCCAGTTGTTAACTTGCCTGACAGAAATCGATGAAAACCTAACGATCTGGCGCTACAAGCATGCCATGATGGTACAACGGATGCTTGGTACTAAGATTGGCACTGGTGGTTCTTCCGGTCATGATTATCTGAAGCGGACTACCGAAAAAAATCGAATTTTCACTGACTTGTTTCACATGGCCACTTTTTTACTGCCAAAAACAGCATTACCAGCTTTACCGGTAGAGCTTAAAAAGCGTTTAGGTTTTTATTTTGCTGGCGATTAGATTATTCTCAAGCTCTAAAGCGGCTTTGAACAGTTGCAGGTGAAGCTTAGTTAGGGCTGCAAGATCACGTTGATAGCCACCGCCAATCACAGCTGCCACTGGTATTTGGTGCTGACGGCAGCTTTGCAACACCAAGCGATCGCGCTGTAATAAAGCTGTCGTACTCAGTTGCAGGTGCCCCAGCTCATCCTGTTGATGGCAATCGACTCCGGCATCATAGAGTACCAGCTCTGGCTGATACCAGTTTAGCAGGCAGCTGAGTGCTTGCTCCACTTCTGTGAGGTAGTCTTGCTCGCTAATAGTGGCAGGTAGCGACAGATCCCAGTCTGATTGTTGTTTATAGTAAGGGAAATTTTTGTCGCAGTGCACTGAGCAAGTGATGATATCCGGATTATCAGCCAGCATCTTTGCTGTTCCGTCGCCTTGGTGTACATCAAGATCAAAAATCAGCAGACGCTTTACCCCTTGTTGTTGCATCGATTTAGCAGCAAAGACCAGATCATTGAATAAACAAAAACCAGAGCCTTGATCATAAAAGGCATGGTGATAACCGCCACTTAAATGCAGTGCAAGCCCATGCTGTAAGGCTAGTTCGGCGCAGAGTCGGGTGCCGGCAATCGAAGCCAGGGAGCGGGCGATAAGCTGTTTTGACCAGGGAAAGCCAATACGGCGCATTGCTTTGCCATCCAACTGACCCGAGCAGAGCGCATCTATGTAATGTGGACAGTGGGCCAGTTCAAGCTCATGTTGTTGCAATGGCTTTGGTTGCTGAAATTGGCTGGCTGGTACACCAAGTGCAAGCAATTGTTGCTGCAGTGCATGGTATTTCCCAATAGGGTAGCGATGCCGCTCTGGCAGCATTAAAGCACTATAGCTGGGGTGATAAACCAGAGGTAGTGTCATATCAGCGCTTGTGCTGCTCCTGAAATTGGATTTGTTGCTCTACTTCGCTAATAGCACGGCGACAGCGACCGAGCCGGGCCTGGACTGCCAGTTGCTGTTGTACATCCTTATTTTGCTGCTGAGCAAGGCGTAGCATATCTTCCAGTCGTTGCTCGTACTCTTTGTACTGGCTTAGTTGCTGGTAGAGATCACGGCTGGATTGGGTTAATTGCTGCACCACTTTTTGTACTTTGCGCTTAGTCACTTTAAAGTTTTTGCGGGTTTCGCTGTTGGCAAAAGCACGCGTTAAAGCGTTGCACTGTGCCGCAATACGCTCAGCCAGCCGTTGTTGCTGCTCGGAGCTTGCTGCTTGTTGGCCACTGCTGCATAGTTGCAACCGATGCAGCTGCTGCATGGCTTCATCCACATAATCGGTGAGGTAGGGAGAGTGGCAACTGAACAAATCGGTTTGAAACCAGTCCTGAGGTTTGCCGGCTATAGGTACCTGATCCAGCATTTTGGCTTGTTGGCGAAGTTGCGTTAAACGTTGTTTTAACTCAGTAAGGGCAGACATACTAACTCCAGGCTTGCCAGGCCAGTCGAAGGGCAATTGCCACGACCACGCTGATAAATACCGGGCGGATAAAGCGACTGCCAAAACGAATGGCTGAATGAGCACCAAGCCAGGCACCTGCCATCAGGCAAAGCCCCATCGCCAGGCCTAGCAGGATAAATACATGGCCCAGTAACAGGAATACCGCCAGAGAAACACCATTACTAATGAAGTTCATGGTACGAGCCACACCGCAGGTAAGCAATAGGTTGATACGGTACAACGCCATGGTAGAAACCATCCAGAAAGCACCGGTACCGGGGCCTGCAACCCCATCATAAAAACCAAGCGCTAACCCCTGGCTGCGTTGTTGCCAAAACAAGCGACGGTTTTGCCTGGGCAACTCCAGTTGGTCGTCCGGTACAATACGGTTAAACAGGGTATAGATAGCTGCCAGCAAAATCACCACCGGCAAAAACTTTTCCAGTGACTCACTACTGAGCTGATCGACCAGCAAGGTACCCAATACGGCACCGATAGCGGTATAGAGCAAACTACGGCGCCAGAACACAGGATCAAACAAGCGTTTACGATAATAGGTCACGGAGGCAGTGAAGGAGCCAAAAGTCGCAGCCAGCTTATTGGTGCCAAGCGCCAGGTGAGGCGGCAACCCTGCGGTCAAGAGTGCAGGTATGGTGAGTAAACCACCACCACCGGCAATCGCATCGATAAAACCGGCCACAAAGGCAACAGTGCAAAGGATAACAAGCACACTGGGGTCGATAGCAAATTCAGCGAACAAATCGGCAGGCCTTAATAGTGAATGTTGCGTTTAAATGGCGGCAGCGCATCGAGCATTGCTTTACCATAGGTCTTGGTTACCAGGCGGCGGTCCAGAATAACAATCTGGCCGCTGTCTTGCTCCTGGCGAAGTAGTCTACCACAAGCCTGCACCAGTTTCTTTGCCGTGGCAGGTACCGTCAATTGCAAAAATGGATTGCCCCCTTGTTTACTGATAGCTTCACTCATGGCCTCCTCCAGCGGCGAGGTTGGCACCGCAAAAGGCAGCTTGGTGATCACCAGATTGGTGAGCAAGTCACCCGGTAAATTGAGCCCTTCAGCAAAGCTCTGAGTACCAAACAAGATGCTGGTTTTTTGCTGCTGTACCTGCTGCGCATGTTGCTCCAGCAATTTTTGCCTGGCGACTTCTCCTTGCACCAGTATGTTGTAGCCTTGCTGTCGCAACACTGTTGCTACCTGATTCATTTGCCAGTAGGAGGCAAAGAGCACCAAACTGGCCTGGCCTTTGGGCAAATAATCCGGTAACACCTGGCATAGCTCATCCGTAAAGCCATTAGCCGTTGGCTCATGCTGCATTTTAGGCAGTAGAATACTGCCTTGCTCTGCATAGGCAAAAGGTGAACTTACCTGCAGCGTACGCACAGCTTCCATTTGATCCAGCCCCAGTTCACGCAGCGGATAGCTAAATGAATTCAGTGCCGTTAGGGTAGCCGAGCAAAGGATGCATGCAAAAGCTGGTCGGAACAACAGACGTTCCAGTTGTGCCTGCACCCGCAATGGGCTGGCGCAGCCAAGCAGTTGATGCTGTTGTTCTGTTTGTTCCACCCAGCGGGCCTGATACACTCCAGACTGCTGTGACTCGGACCAGAGCCGCCACAGCGCTTGTTGCTGGCTAAACTTTTGATCGAAAAATGACAACTCCTGCAGGGTACTGCTAATCGAACGGGCGGGCAGTTGCTGCTCCAAAATGGCATCCCGTACTTTTTGGTGCAGTTGCTCCAGTTGATTGACCACCTGCTGGCTTGATTTTGCCAGCGACTCGGCCTGCTGGCTTAACAGCAGGGGCAAGGCGGCGTCAACAAAACGGAACTGTGAGTTGTCCTTGAACCAGCTTGTGGTAAAAGCAGGAAGTTGCTGCTTGACTGGCTGGTAATCGCGGCGATAGTCATCTATCAGCTCCTGCAACTTAATGGCAGTTTTGAGTGCTGATTCGGGCAAATTACTTTGCATGCGCTGGCTAAATTTCAAAGCTTTCTCCAGCCATACCTCTTGTTGCAACAAAGGCGCGCTGGCAGATAAAAAACTGCGGGCGCTATCGACCAGATGATGGCCTTCATCAATCACATAAATACAGTCTTCCGGGGTTGGTAACTGCGCTGAGCCGGCCTCTAAATCGGCCAATAAAAACGCCTGATTGGTTACCAGCACCTGGCTGTCATTGATTTCAGCCCGGGCCAGGTGAAAAGGGCAATGCTGATGACGGCGGCTGCCGCGATGGCAATGGTAGGGATCGGCCTGAATGTGCTGCCAGAGCTCATCTGGTACAGCAAAAGGCAAACTGTCAATGTCGCCAAGCCAGCGCCTTTCTTGCCAGGCTGTGAGCAGTTTACTGGCTAAAGCCTGCTGCTGATTGCTTGAATCCGGGAATAGTTCAGGTTGTTGCAGCATTTCTTGCAAACGTTCAATGCAGGCATAACGCTGTCGTCCTTTCACCAAACAAAACTCAAAATCAAGGCCAGCGTGTTGTTGAAAGAATGGCAAGTCTTTTTGCACCAGTTGCTCTTGCAGTGCCACCGTGGCGGTGGCTATGACTAAGGTTTTAGTGTGTGACAACGCGTAGGGAATACAGGCCAGTAAGTAAGCCAATGATTTGCCTGTTCCAGTGCCCGCCTCTACCAGAGCAATGCGATGGTGACGATGGTAGCTACCGGCTATGGTATGGGCGATTTCGGCTATCAGCTGGTTTTGGCCAGGCCGCACACGGTAATTGGATAATGAAGCACGAATTTGCTGCTGAATAGAGCGTATTTGTTGTTGTAGATCGCGTGAAAGCATGTGATGGCTGGATAAAAATACAGTTTTTCGATTTTAACGCATATGTCTTATGTGCACTATGGTATTTTTGGCTAAGTTCAATCTGTATTCTAAAAAATAGTCTTATACAGCTGCGCTGCATGTACATAATTGTTTACGAATGAGCTTGGTAATAACTCGGTGTGTGCCTTATTTGTTTTCTTTATGTTTTGCTTTGTTACTGTTTTGGGTTTTATTGGCAAGCGGTATGGCCTCAAAGCCAGCTATAGCAAGTCAAAACGCTTTTTTTAAGTGGCTTGAGTTCATTTCGTGGCGAAAGTTCCGTAAAAGGAGTTGACCCTGCTGAAAAATTACGTTTATCATCAATGAGCCTTAGATCGGGTTGTTCCGATTTTTGCGGAGTGCCAGACGCCGATTAAAGATCTGGTCAATGTGAAAAATAGAATCACTACTCATAGTGGTCCAGGGAGAAATACATGTATACAAATAACAAATTAAGCAAGGCTGTGCGCTTAGCTATTGCTTTTGGTGCGGCTTCTGTGTTTGCCGGAAGTGCCATCGCACAGCAAGATCAGCTTGCTGAAGAGGCTTCTGCAAATGTAGAGCGTATCAATGTAACTGGTTCTCGTATTCGCTCTACTGATATCGAGACTTCGCAACCTGTATTCACAATTAGCCGTTTAGACATTGCAAATCAAGGTTTCACCTCTGTCATTGATATCCTGCAAAACATGTCTACAGCTGGCTCACCGCCTATCAGCCGTGCTCAGCCATTGAGCGCAGGTGAAGCTGCTGGTGGTAACTATGCCAACTTGCGGAACTTAGGTACAAACCGTACCCTGGTTTTGGTGAACGGCAAGCGTCTTGGTATTACTACCAATGGTCTGCAGGATCTTTCTGCCATCCCTATGTCAATGGTTGAGCGGGTGGATGTTCTGAAAGACGGTGCCTCTACACTGTATGGCTCTGATGCAATGGCCGGTGTTATCAATATTATTACCCGCAAAGATTTCGAAGGCTTAGAGCTTTCGTTTTATGGCGGTGAATACGACGAGGGCGACGGTGCTAAAAAGAATGTCAGCATGGTCACTGGTATTGCAACCAATCGTGGCTCAATCATTCTTGGTGCAGAATGGCGTGATGAGAAACAGGTTTGGGCAAAAGACCGCTCATTCTCATCGCAGGGTTTCCCTGGTTATGATATAAACAACAACCTTACCCTGGTTGGTGCTTATGGCCGCTTCCGTTATGACGATAAGTGGTGGTTAGCAAAGCGCCCTGGTGAGGCAGCATCTTTCCCAGATGATTTTGAAGAGCAAACCTTTGCTAATGGTGCCAGTAACCCGAACGACCAAATGCATCTTGCTGGTCCTTTGAGTGCGCGTTCAATCTATATCAGCACCAATTACAACATCAAAGACGATATCCGTTTTACCAGCGATCTTGGCTACAGTGAGCGTCGTGCCACGCGGCAGGTTGCAGGCTACCCACTGCAGTCTACTTCAAGCTTTGGTAACGTCAGTGGCTGGTTCCTGGATGCTGACAGCTATTTTAATCCTGTTGGCGAGGATGTACGTTTTGATCGTCGTGGCTGGGAAGTGCCACGGGTTAGCACCAGTGATCAGAACACCCTGCGCTTTACTGCTGCGCTAGAAGGTTCCTTCGATATTGGTCATCGTTATTTTGACTGGGATATCGGTGGTGTATACTCTCAGAGTAAAATTCTGCAAACTGGCTTTGGCGACTACCAGATCCCGAATGTTGTAGCTGCGACAGGCCCATCATTCTTGAATGCACAGGGTATTGTGCAATGTGGTACTGCCGATGACCCAATTCCTGCATCGCAATGTGTGCCTTGGAACCCATTAGCCGGTCATGGCGCTGGTAGTGTAGCCAATTCACTGGATGATCCAGCTGTACGAGATTTCTTATTCCCTACAACGCATGCACGCGGTGAAACAACCACCAAAATTTATTTTGCTAACATCAGTGGTGTATTGCACACTTTACCTGCGGGCGATTTGACATTTGCCGTCGGTGGTGAGTACCGCAAAGAAGATGGCTTATTTGTGCCAGATGCGATGGCGCAAGCTGGTATGACCTCTACCCTGGCTGCTGGTGCCACTGGTGGTGAGTATGATTTAAAAGAGTTCTATGCAGAGCTAAATGTTCCAATTCTTGCTGATATGGATGGAGCCAGAGAGCTTAGTGTTAGTCTGGCAACCCGTTACTCTGATTACAGCACTTTTGGTGATACCACCAATAGCAAAGTTGGTATCAAGTGGCGCCCGGTAGATTCTTTGCTGGTTCGTGCCACCTGGTCAGAAGGTTTCCGCGCTCCTACCATCAGTAACTTGTATGGCGGCGGCTCGCAGTCCTTTGTAACTGGTTTTATCGATCCTTGTGATTCTGTGTATGGTGTTGCACGCGGCAGTAATCGCTGTTTGCAGGATGTACCAGCAGACTTCCGTCAGTTACAGCAAGGTTTTGTTCCTACAGAAGGCCCGTCTGCACAGACTCCGGTACCATTTAACAGTGGTTCTAACCCGTTGCTGCAGCCTGAGACTTCAAAAACTAAGACCGTTGGGATTGTTTATAGCCCAGAGTTTCTTGAAAACCTGAATGTCATCGTAGATTGGTGGAGCATTACCATTGAAGATACAATGGTTACTGATAGTGCAAACCAAATTTTGGACGATTGTTATGTCGGTTTGGAAGAAGCTCGTTGTGCCATGTTCAAGCGCGATCCTAGCACCTTTATCGTCACTGATCTGACCTTTGGTCTGCGTAACGCAGGTTTTACCAAAACAGACGGTTATGATGTAGGTTTGAATTATCGCCACGAGACTTCATTTGGTGTATTTAGCACCAAGTGGAATACAACCTATGTTAACAAATACCTGAGCAAATCAACGAATGACCCAGAAGCCAGACTGACACCATCTGTAGGTTATGGCTCTACTTTCCGGGTTCGTTCAACGCTAGGCATCAACTGGAGCCTGGGTGACTTCAGCGCAAACTGGAACGTACGTTATTTCTCTTCCATGAAAGAGCGTTGTACCTTTACAGCGGATAGATGTAATATCCCTGATTTCAGCGCTGATTGGACCAACAATACGGTAACTCCTTACCATAAAAATGGTTCAACCACGTTCCATGATATTCAGTTCAGCTACAATGTGCCTTGGGATGGTCGTATCTCAGTAGGTGCGAACAACGTGTTTGAGAAGCAAGGGCCTATTATGTTCTCACGGCCAAACTCTAACTACTCGTATTACGGTGGCTTTGATATTGGTCGCTTCTGGTACGTGCGTTACGAGCAACGTTTCTAACACAAGCTTTGACAGTGTTTGAAATGTAAACTTCAAAAACAGCATCATGCTTCATGATGCTGTTTTTTTGTATTCTGTACACGGCAAAACTAGTTTGCATGTACTGGTAATAACTCCTTGGTTTTGCTTGTTAGCTATCTTATGTTAAATTCAACATGCCTACTAACTCCTGTTGCTATGAGTAGATGATGCACAACTCAATCTCATCCATGCTGAACAAAGCACGGTACTTGCTGCAGCAAAATGCTGAGGCGGAAGCGGTTAAATTATGCCAGGCGATTTTAAAGCACGACGCGAGTCATGCCGAGGCTTTGCAGCTTTGTGCACTTGGTTTAAAGCATGCATCACCTGCTAAAGCAGATGTATATTTCCGGAAAAGTCTGCAGTGTTCCCCCAATAATAGCTACTTTCTGGGCAACTACGCCAACTTTCTTGCAGGGACAAACCGTAATGATTTGGCGGAGTCCATGTACAAAAAGGCATTATCACTCGAGCCTCGCAATCATGATACTGCGTTTAACTACGCAGTTTTGCTCGGAGCGCAGCACAGGTACAAGCACGCCATTCTCCTTTTAAGCAAACAATTGCCCCTGGGTGCTGAACAGGCCAGGTTCTACAGCCTGCTTATTACCTACTCTGAAAAAGTCTATCAGTATGAAGATGCGTTGGCTTATTGCATGGCTGGGCTTCGGATAGACAGCTCGAATTTTCAGTTGCGTTTGCAGCATGCGCAGTTATTACGAGAGTTAAGTGAACCAAGGGAGGCTCTGGCTTTACTGGAAAATTTAAGGGAGCAGTTTCCAAAGTCTGCAGAGATCCATTACCTGATCGGTTGTATTTATTATGATTTGCAGCAGTACCATGAAGCGGAAACAGCATTAAATGGTGCCATCAGCCTGGCCCCCGATTTTCTGGATGCGCATAAAGCACTGAATAAGCTATTGTGGGAAAATGGTGATGAGCGTAAGTTTTTAGTATCCTTTGCTCAAGCCAGAGCCCAAGTCTCTAATCCTCTCCGGTTATGGCTGGCCGAGGTTGAGCATCTAATATCCAGTAAGCATCTAACTGCAGCAGAACAGATCTTGTCTGATTTAGAAAAATCAAATCAGCAGCAGCCAGACATTCTTTATTTTCAAAGCTTAGTATCAACATCGCAAGGAGCTTATGAGCAAGCTTTAGCTAAACTTAAGTTAGCAAGAAAGAAAAGGCCATCCCATACCCGTTATCTGATTGATGAAGCCGCTATTTATATAAGGACGGAGCAGTACAAGCGAGCGTTAAGCCTGCTTGATTTAGCTCTGAAAGCTGCGCCAGATAATCAGGAAATAATTGCTTATCAGGCCTTGTGCTGGCGATTACTTGGGAATGAACAGTATGATTGGTTGTACAATACCGAACAGTTTGTCCGGCCCTTGCAGCTTGAGGCTCCTGCTGGCTACGCAACACTAACCGATTTTATGGACGAGCTAAAGCTGCTTATTTCGGGGCTGCACAATGCCAAAAACCAGCCGATTGATCAAAGTGTTCGAAATGGAACTCAAACGGTAGGTCGATTATTTTCATCTCAGCACCCATTGATAACTCAGTATCAAAACGCATTAAGAAATGCGATTCAATGTTACCTGGATCGTTTGCCTCAAGACAAGCGCCACCCACTGCTGCGAAGAAATACTGGAAAATTCAACTTTAGTGGTAGTTGGTCTGTACAGCTTTTACGTGATGGTTACCATAGCAATCATATCCATCCTGCCGGCTGGTTATCTGTTTGCACTTACCTTGAGGTGCCGCCGGCAATCTGCCGTGAGGACCCAGCAAAATCTGGTTGGCTTAAATTTGGAGAGTCTTGTTTAGCCTTGGGCGATAAAGAGTCCATTATCAAGACTGTCTGCCCTGAGCAGGGAATGAGCATTATATTTCCAAGCTATTACTGGCATGGCACAAACCCGCTTTGCACAGATAAGCCAAGAATAACGCTACCATGTGATATTGCACCCATATGATGTTGGTCGCAGGCTGTTTTATCTGTTGGCTTGGTTGAAAGAAATAAAAAAAAGCAGTGAGTTACCTCACTGCTTTTCGCTTAATGACTGATTAAATCATTAAAAGCGCAACGTGATGCTCGCATGCAGATAACGACCCAATGTATCGTAGTAACCCGCAACAGTGTTTGCATTTTGTGCAAGTGTAGCACCTACCATTGGTGGCTCTTTATCAAAAATATTATTCATACCGATGAGTAAAGCTGCATAATCAGTTAATTCAAAGGTTGCATTTACATCAAAGTAGCTTTGTGAGGCAATGCCGCTACCAATGATCTGATCAACGGAGCCCACATAGTCAACGCCCCCGAAGTAACGCCATTTTGCCTGTGCAGTCCAGAAATCACCTGTGCTGTATGACAAGGTCATTGTATGACGCCATTTTGGCTGAGGGAAACATGCCGTGCTGATTTTACCTGAACAGTCATAGATGGCTGAATCAAGGCCTGGCAGTGGCTCATACTCTTTCTTGAGGCTATAGCTACCAATCAACTTAGCGGTGAAGGTACCCCCCAACAAATCTGTTTGATAGTTAGAGCTTACATCAATACCACGCCAATGACGGCTTGCTAAATTGATGTCTGGGGCAATCACATAGCCTGCGTCTCCACGCCAAAGGCCGCCAGTATTGTCCCGAACAATGTTATCACAGAAGGCTGCAATGCCTGTCAGGGCACACTGTGTTATTTGCAACTCAGGATTCACTGAGCCAATCACTTCGTCGATAACAATATCAAAGTAGTCAATGCTGAAGTTAAAGCCCTCAATCGGATTGGCTACTATACCAAAGGTATAGGTATCGGCGATTTCAGGTTTCAGGTTGACGTTGCCACCAAACAAACCATTGTATTGCGATGCAGGGCTTTCTGTGCCAGCGTTCCCATATTGGCTAGCATCCATACCAGTTAATGCACATTGCTCCTGGCTCAGGGTTGGTGAGGTACCTGCACATGGATCAGCACCGCTCCATAGACCAATGCTGGTAGACTCAAACAACTCTGAAACATTTGGCGCTCGTACTGCTCTGTTGTAACTGGCACGAACTTTCCAGTTATCAACAGGTGTCCAATCAATACCCACTTTGTAGGTGCTTTCTCCACCTGAGGTATTGTAGTGCGAATAGCGGGCACCTAAATCCAGAGTTAAATCACGTACTGCAGGCATATCTTCCAGCAATGGGATACTCAACTCACCAAAGATTTCTTTTACATTGTAACTACCTTTCAGGCTGGGGATCGGGCCGCCCTGGCCAGCAAGTTGACCTTGAGCAAATACTTCATCTGAGTTGTTCTCGAAACTAACTTCCCGATTTTCGAAACCAAGAACTGCAGCGATAGGATAAGAGTGGCTTGGCACTGTTACACCTAAGTCGCCTGTCACAAAGCCATTCACAATTGTTTGCGTCGTTATCCCTGCACGAATACCTGTGCCGCCCAATAAAGCTGCCGATTCAGGGGTAACACCGCCCGGCTGGAAAACAAGGTAGTCTGGGATACAGCTGCCAGTACAATTTGAACCTATTGCGCCTAGTGCATCAGCGAATTTCGGCGTGTAGTAGTCGTTCATGTACACTGAGCTGGATGAGGTTGAGCCATACTGCAAGGATATATCATACATCCAGTTGTCGTTCAGAGCACCCTCAGTACCTATCACTAAGCGGTAAGAGCTGTGTTCCAGGATATCTTGCCGAGGTCCACCTTCCGAGTTGCGTTTACCAATTTCAGCCCATACCTGAGTGACATCAGGACCAAACTCCGCTGCTAATTGCTCACGTTGTGCTTCGGTAAAGGCAGGGCTTGTGATGTCAAACGCAAAGCCGCGGAAGAAAGTACCAGACTCCGCAATCTGTGCTGTAGTACGGTTATGCATGTAACTCACTTCAGCGTAAGGACGGAAGCGATCACTTAGCTCATAATTAATGAAAGCTCCTAATGTATAGCGCTCATCTGGCCGCATAAAGTGGTTGATCGGAGCGTAGTTATACAAATTGTCAGCATACGGAGCGAAGCCGTTTGCAGTTTGCATCCAGAATACTTCATGGTCGTAGTCTGGTTCCGGGCCTGCGCCCTCTGTTAACTCGCGATAGGGCGAAATAAAGAAGTTAGGGATTGGCGATGTGGCTGAGCCACCACAGGCAGTACCTGCATTATTAAAGGCACAAGACGAATAGTCCCGGGCACCTTGCCGCAGTTCTTCTACTTTACGCCAGGTTGCATAGACAGTCGCATGACCTCTGCCGCCATCGAAACCGCCACCCATAGTTAAATCAATGTTGTAGGTGCGACCATCGATGCCTGTGCTGCCGGTGGGATACTCAAACCCGGCATTATCCATTAATCCCTGAAGGTATTTGTTCCGGTTTTTATGTTGGTAGCCAGAAGCACCAGCGACAATCTCAATACCCTCGAAATCATCTTTCATAACAAAGTTGACAACGCCAGCAACGGCATCCGCACCATAGGTGGCAGAGCCTCCACCAGTTAGAACTTCAACACGCTCAACTAAAGCAGCTGGTATTTGGTTAATATCGGCAGATTGGGTACTAAGGCCACCAGGCTGCAGCCGGCGGCCATTGACCAGAACCAATGTACGGGTTGCGCCCAGGCCCCGCAAATCGAGTGTCGCTGTACCGCTGGCACCATTCGCAATAAATGCAGTTTGAGCTGCTTCTATTTGCGGTAAGCTATTCATCAAGTCTTCAACACGTGTAAAGCCGGACAGCTTAATTTCTTCGGATGAAGTAATCTGAATTGGACTTGAAGTTTCCATATCAGTACGACGAATACGCGAACCGGTGACTTGAATGCGTTCAACGTCAGCCGACTGCTCTACTTCTACAGCAACAGCTGGAACTGAAACTGCTGTCGCCGTAGCCCCCAAAGCAATAGCCAAGCGCACGGCTTTGCTTAATTTATGTGTATACATGTATTTCTCCCTGGATCATTAATTTATGATTCTATAATTAGGCTTCAACTTGCTTGGAACTAAATAATATCTAGCCCAGCTAAATTCATAGCGCATCTACGCAGGGAGGTCAACAAATTTACATATTTTGCGGGGATATACAGACTATATTGTATCTAACTTAGGTAAATTAACATAAAGTATTGTTATTTCAGCATCTCTTATTCCGTGCTGTTTTAAATGTAACAAATTGGTTTAGTGCTTATGATGTAATCTGTGTTTTATGATTGGTGCAGCGAAAACAACGTTGTTCAGCTGGATCTTGCTCCAGTCGCTGTGCATCAATTCTGCTTTCACAATCACTGCAAATGCCATACAAGCCGATTTCCATTTGGCTCAGTGCAGCCTGAACAGCTTCCAGTCGAAGACTTAACGGCTTTAGATCCGGCGTATGCCAATGCAACAAAAGCTCAGGCCAGCGGGGGAGAGGCAGTTGTTGTAGTTTCAGGCTTAGTTGTTGGTAATCGGGGTTCTGCTGATTGTTTAAAAAATGCATGATCTGAGTCTGCAATTGTAGTTGCTCTTCCAGCAGACGGGTACGTAAGTGGTTAAGGCGGATGGACATAGCGCACCTTTATTGAAAGCCATCATATGGCCTGAGTATGATACAGTTGCCGCTGGCATGTTGTGATGTACATCAAAAGATAGTGCTTTGCCCCAACCGGAACTGCTTGCAGGTTATTTCGCTAATCCCTGCTTACCAGCGCAGATTTGCTAGCGGCTTTGCAACGAAAGGGATAGTGCATCTGTCTTTGATCCGCTAGAATAATGCGTTCTTTGCAACGAATTCGATGAGGTATCAAGTGGCAGACGACAATTTCAAAGAAAGCTTTAACTTAAAGCAGTTTGTGGTTTTTTTGTTGGTGTTTGTAGGCTTGCTGCTGCAAGGTCCCATAGTGCGTTGGTTGCAGTTGTTTAGCTAAATCCAATAAGCACTAAGCTGCCTGCTATTTTATAGGACATAAAAAAGACCATGATAAACAAAGCCCTGACGGAGCAACTAAAGCAAGTGATTAAAACGGTTCCGGATTACCCGAAACCAGGCATTTTATTTCGTGATGTGACCAGCCTGATGCAGGATGGTCCGGCTTTTGCCAAAGTAATTGATGCGTTAAAACAACATTTCTCTGAGCATGGCATCAGCAAAGTGGTGGGTACTGAATCACGCGGTTTTATCTTCGGTGCGCCCCTGGCTTATGCTCTGGGTGTTGCCTTTGTACCGGTACGAAAAGCCGGCAAGCTGCCGCGAGAGCGGATCCAGCAAAGCTATCAGCTTGAGTATGGTGAAGATATCCTGGAGTTGCATTTGGATGCAATTCAGCAAGGCGATAAAGTGCTGATGGTGGATGATTTGTTGGCAACTGGTGGCACCATTGAAGCAACCACTCAGTTGATCCGCCGTTTAGGCGGGGAAGTGGCACATGCTGCTTTTGTGATTGCTTTACCTGAGCTTGGTGGTATTGAACGGCTGGAAAAATTAGGCCTCGAAGTACTGTCATTGGTGGACTATGACGGCCATTAACATGGCCGTGAGCAAGGAGAAAGCATGAGTTACCAGGTGCTGGCACGAAAGTGGCGTCCGCAGCAATTCAGTGAATTGCTGGGACAGCAGCATGTCAAGTCAGCCCTGAGCAACGCTCTTACTTCTGAGCGTCTGCATCATGCTTACCTCTTTACCGGTACTCGTGGGGTGGGGAAGACCACCATCGCCCGTATTTTTGCCAAAAGTCTCAATTGTGAACAGGGGGTCAGTGCGACGCCTT
This sequence comes from Alkalimonas mucilaginosa, assembly GCF_036327005.1. Classification (NCBI taxonomy): domain Bacteria; kingdom Pseudomonadati; phylum Pseudomonadota; class Gammaproteobacteria; genus Alkalimonas; species Alkalimonas mucilaginosa. The sequence goes on along the minus strand of NZ_JAUGZK010000006.1, from coordinate 108,912 downwards.
GTGGTCGGTGCAGCAGCTGTCAGGAGATTGAAGCGGGCCGTTTTGTGGATTTGCTGGAAATCGATGCAGCATCGCGCACCAAAGTCGAAGATACTCGTGATTTGCTTGACAATGTGCAATATGCACCTACCCGTGGGCGATTTAAAGTGTACCTCATCGATGAAGTACATATGTTATCTCGGCACAGTTTTAATGCGCTGCTGAAAACGCTGGAAGAGCCGCCCCCGCATGTTAAATTTTTACTGGCGACTACGGATCCGCAGAAACTGCCGGTTACCGTCCTATCGCGTTGCCTGCAATTTAGTCTGAAAGCCTTAACAGAAGCCGAAATTCAGCAGCAGCTAACCATGGTGTTGCAGTCCGAGGAGGTTTCGGCAGAGCAAGAGGCGCTGGTTCTGCTGGCGAAAGCAGCCCGTGGCAGTGTGAGGGATGCACTTAGCCTGACCGATCAAGCCATTGCGCAAACCAATGGTAGCATCACAGCACCTGCAGTGCGTGATATGCTTGGGTTATTGCCGCAGCACTGGGGGCAGCATCTGCTTCAGGCTATACTGCAGCAAGATGTCGCCATGATGCGCCAGCAACTGGATGAACTGATGCTGCAAAGCAGCCAGCCGGAACAGGTGCTGGATGATATTTTGTCTTTGTTGCATTTCGCTGCAATTAGCCAGTTTCAACCTGATGCCGCCGGCCTGGCCGCTGAGCAAGCCGCTTTTGTGACAGAACTGGCGGCGACGCAGAGTGCTGAAACCTTGCAGCTGTATTACCAATTATTGATCAGTGGTAAGCGTGAACTGCCTTATGCGCCGGATAGCCGTAGTGGCCTGGAAATGGCATTGCTCCGCGCTTTGCTCTTTGTGCCGGCCAGTGCAGATATGCCAACCACAGCTTCGACACCCCGGTCTGGGAGAAATGGCGGCAATCGAATGGGCTCTGCGTCCATGGCAACCACTGCAAAGCCTGCCGCATCGCCCATGCCTGCTCTTTCAGGACCAGCGGAGTTGCCAGTAACAAAGAGCCCGGCCAGTCCCAGTGAAGGGGCAGTACCAGATAGCCTGATAGAGCCAGAACCAGAGCCTTTGGGCGAGGCGGAAACAACTGTCATACATCAGATGGTTGCAGCGACTGAGACAACGGCAGAACAACCAGTCGCAGCGGCGATAACTGAACCGCCGATGGATGCAATCACAGCCAGTATCATGGCTAGACGCGGGGTGCAACTGCCACCATCCGGAAGTGCGCGCGCAGTTGTGGCTTCTCCTGCAGCAAAGCAGAGCGCAAATAGCACCCCGCAGCAGGTGAGCTTGAGTGCAAAGGCGGAGCATCCTGGTTTTGTCAGTGCCAGCGAGCAGCCTCGCTCACTGGCCCCTGAACCGGTGCATGCAGCAACGGACGACCATGGGGAAGATGCTGGAAAAAAGCCTGAGCGCCCGCAGGCGCAGCAGTTGCTGAAGCAGGAACTGGATGCGGCAGGTTTTGCCTATCGTTTTGCCCATCAAATTGATGACTGGGCCGGACGAATTGAGCAAGTAAAGGCGAGTGGTTTGTATCGTTTGTATTTGTTGCATTCTGTGCCAGCCCTGCACGGCCAGATGTTGGAGCTAACCGTCGCCAGATCGGAGCGGCACCTGGAAACGGATGATTTTCGGGCTCGGATAGAGCAATTGGTACTGGCGGCATTTCCGGAAGCAACCGCAGTGCAGATCCGCTATCAACCCGAGGTGGCAAGCTGTCCTCGGGATATTCAGCAGCAGTTGGACCAGGCCCGTTATCGCTATGCGGAGCAGGTGATGCAGCAAGACCCGGTATTGCAGACACTACGTCAGAATTTGGCGGCCGACTTTATTGAAGGCAGCCTGGTGGTTAATTAAATTTATTTTGTGTATGCTGCGCCCACGAAAGGGCGACAATCAAGGAGACAACGCATGTTTAAAGGTGGTATGGGTAACATGATGAAGCAGGCGCAAGCCATGCAGGAAAAAATGCAAAAAGTGCAGCAGGAAATTGCCAGCATGGAAGTGACTGGTGAGTCTGGTGCCGGTATGGTTAAAGTGACCATGACAGGTTCGCATCAGGTCAAGCGGGTGCATCTGGATGACAGCCTGATGGCGGATGACAAGGAAATGCTGGAAGACTTGGTGGCAGCAGCCATCAATGATGCGGTGCGTCGGGTTGAAGAGACCAACCGGGAAATGATGGCCCAGGTTGCTGGGGGCATGCAGTTGCCGCCAGGTTTTAAAATGCCATTTTAAGCAAAGCAATGAAGATGCCTGCCAGTTCCCCCTTGCTACAGCAGTTGATTGATGCATTAAAAGTGTTGCCTGGTGTTGGGCCAAAAACCGCTCAGCGTATGGCTTTTCAACTGTTGGAGCGCAACCGTGAAGCTGGTAAAAAGCTTGGTAATGCGTTACTGAATGCTATGGAGCACATAGGCCAGTGCCGTTGCTGTCGAACCTTTACCGAAGCTGAGCTTTGTGCTATTTGCAGCGATGATGTCCGAAGTCAGTCGCCTTTGCTTTGTGTGGTTGGCTCCTCTGCCGACTTACAGGCCATTGAGCAAACCGGGCAGTTTGACGGCCGTTACTTTGTGTTGATGGGGCAGTTATCGCCGCTGGATGGTATTGGGCCGGCGGAGCTTGGCCTGAATGTATTAGAACAACAATTGGCACAAGGCGGCATTGCGGAGTTGATTCTGGCCACCAATCCAACGGTGGAAGGGGATGCCACCGCCTATTACATTGCGGAGCTTTGCCATCGGCATCAGGTAACTGTTTCGCGTCTGGCACAAGGTGTGCCCGTCGGTGGTGAGCTGGAGTATTTGGATGGCTCGACCTTATCGCATGCTTTTAGTGGCAGAAAGAGTTTTTAACGCTTGAAATCCTCGCTTCACTTCCCCATATAAATACCACTTCGGCGCTGGCAGGTCCGGCGCCAATGCAGTACATCAGCTTACCGATGATTTCTGCATTCAATCAGTGCTAATGACTAAATGAAAGAGGACTTTGTTGCTATGGCTGAAACTGCTCAAAAGCAAACGCATGGTTTTCAGGCTGAAGTAAAGCAATTGCTTCACCTGATGATTCATTCACTCTACTCCAATAAAGAGATCTTCCTGCGTGAGCTGGTATCCAATGCATCTGATGCGGCGGATAAACTGCGTTTCCTGGCGCTATCTGAACCGGGTTTGTATGGTGACGACGGTGATTTGCGTGTTCGCATCAGCATGGATAAAGACGCAAAAACGCTAACCATCAGCGATAATGGTATCGGCATGACCGAGCAGGAAGTGATGGAGCACCTCGGGACTATTGCTAAATCGGGTACAAAAGAGTTTTTCTCGCAGTTATCGGGTGATCAAAGCAAAGATGCCAACTTGATTGGCCAGTTCGGGGTTGGCTTTTACTCCGCCTTTATTGTTGCCGATAAAGTGACTGTGCGGACCTTAAAGGCCGGTGCCTCTCCGGAGCAAGCCGTGGAGTGGGAGTCTGCTGGTGAGGGTGAGTACAGCCTGGCAGCCTGTAATAAAGCAAGTCGTGGCACCGACATTATTTTGCATCTGCGTGATGGTGAAGATGAATTTTTGGAAAAGTACCGGGTTGAGTCCATCATTACCAAGTACTCGGATCACATCAGCATCCCGGTTGAAATGTGGCAAGATGAGCAGCCTGAACAAAAAGGCGACACCGACGAAGAGACTATCCCGGCGGTACCTGGTCACTGGAAAGCGATTAATAAAGCTACTGCACTTTGGACCCGGGATAAATCGGACATCAGTGACGAAGAGTACCAGGAGTTCTACAAGCACATTTCGCATGACTGGACCGAGCCACTTAGCTGGAGCCATAACAAAGTAGAAGGCAACAGCAACTACACCAGTTTGTTGTATATCCCGAAAAAAGCCCCATTCGATTTGTGGAACCGCGAAGCACGTCATGGTTTAAAGCTGTATGTACAGCGCGTCTTTATTATGGACGATGCCGAAGAGTTTATGCCGAGCTATCTGCGCTTCTTCAAAGGTCTGCTTGATTCCAGCGATTTGCCACTGAACGTTTCACGCGAAATTCTGCAAGATACCAAAGCCACCCAGGCGCTGCGCAAAGGCTGCACCAGCCGGGCGCTGAAGATGCTGGAAAAGCTGGCTAAAGACAGCGATCAATACCAGCAATTTTGGACTGAGTTTGGTCAGGTGTTAAAAGAGGGCCCGGCGGAAGACTTTGCCAACAAAGAGAAAATTGCTGCTTTGCTGCGCTTTGCCTCCAGCCATAATGACGATGCGGTGCAGAATGTTTCACTGAGTGATTACATTGGCCGGATGAAAGAAGGCCAGGAGGAAATTTATTTCCTGGTGGCGGATAACTTTGAAGCAGCTAAGCACAGCCCGCATCTGGAAGTGTTCCGCAAGAAAGGCATTGAAGTCCTGCTGCTATCAGATAGGATCGATGAGTGGTTAATGCAACACCTGACTGAGTTTGAGCAGAAGAAATTCCGCTCCATCGCCAAAGGTGGGCTGGACCTCTCCAAACTGGATGATGAAGCCGATAAAGAAGCACAAAAGCAATCGGAAGAAGCTTTTGCCAGCACCGTTGAACGCTTTAAGACGGCGCTTGGTGAGCAGGTCAAAGACGTCAAAGTAAGTCATCGTTTAACCGATAGTCCGGCCTGTGTCGTGACCGATGAGTTTGATATGAGCACTCAGATGATGAAATTGATGGAGTCGGTAGGCCAGAAAGTGCCGGAAGTAAAGCCGATTTTTGAAATCAACCCGGACCATGAGCTGGTGAAACATGTTGCGGATGAGCAGGATGAAAGTCGCTTTAAGGAGTGGGCTGAAGTCTTGTTGGAGCAAGCTTTGCTAGCCGAGCGTGGTAGCCTGAAAAACCCGGCTACCTTTGTTGGACGGCTAAATAAGTTATTGCTGTCGCTGACACGCTAACAACAAAGTAGCTTATCCGGTACAAACGCGGGCCAGGTGCTCGCGTTTTTTTATATCAGTTCGTAAAGCCGGTAACCAGCCTATCCGCTGGCACTTCATAAGCCCTCGTCTATACTAGATAAACTATAATAATCAGAATTACTTAAAGATACAGGACCGACATGATGAAACAAATGTGGAATAACTTCTCTTTTGGTTTTCGCTTAACCTGCATTATGGTCTCCATGTTGTTTGTTACCATCGTATTGCTGAGTAGCTTTTTTTACCTGCAGTACTACAACACCCGTGTCAGCAACATTATGCAGACGCTGGAGGGGCGAGGAGAAACCAGTACCATGGCAATGACGCGTTGGTTAACCATGCGTCAGAGCGATATGCGTTATCTGGCAACAGTAGATGCAGCAAAACAGCTGGATAAGTCGGTTTTACAAGGCTTATTGCGCGATCTTGCTCAATTGCAGGGAACCTGGGATACCATTTTTGTGGTGATGCCTGATGGTCGAGGTTTACTTGGGGTAAGCTATGAGAACGGTAGAGCCAGAGTATTGAGCGATGACGAAGCGCAGGCTTTTATGGTAGCAGACCGAGACTGGTTTCGCCGGGCTGTGCGCGGTGAGGATGTATTTTCAGAGCCAGTGGTTTCAAGGGCAACAGGGAATACCGTCAGCACCATAGCGACGCCAATCCGTCACAACAATCAGGTCGTTGCCGTGATGCGTGGTGCCGTTCAGCTAGAGACGATCTATCAACAAGTCGCAGCTCTGCCCAGAACCTCTTACACCGAAATATTTATTCTGAGCCGGCAAGGGCTGGGGATAACACCATCACCTTCAATACCAGATCCAGGCCGCGCCCTGGAAACTGAAGCAGCTCGCGCTTTGGCGAATGGCCGAAGTGGCAGCGGTATTTACACCGATGCCAGAGGCCAGACAGTGATGGGGGCATACAACTACATCCCCCTGTTAGGTTGGGGGCTGGTCGCAGAGTCGAATCAGCATGCCGCCCTGGCATCCGCTCGTGCGATGTTGTGGCAAGTGGTGTTGATTGCAGTGGTGGTTCTGGTTGTTGCTGTGCTGATCGTCCTACTGGTGGTTCGCTCAATTATCCGCTTGTTGGGAGGTGAGCCTGAATACGCTGCCAAAATGGTGAAAGAGGTAGCCCGAGGGGATTTAACGCAGCGAATTCAATTGAAGTCAGATGACAGCAGTAGTTTGCTATACGATATAGCTCAAATGCAACAGAGTTTACGTAGTATGCTCACCGAAGTGAGTCAATACGCAGAGCAGGTGGCGTCATCCTCGACCGAGCTGGCCCAGACCAATGATGCAACCAATGATGGCATTGAGCAACAGCATCAGGAAATCAATAACTCAGCGACAGCCATGAATGAAATGACCACTACCCTGGAGGAAGTCGCCCGCAATACCCAGGAAGCAGCAGATGCCGCACAAACGGCCAACCAGGCAGCCGTTGGGGGCAGGGAGGTGGTGCAGGCAACCATTGCTGATTTGACTGCCCTAAGTGGCAATATGCAAGCTGCGGTGACCATCATTCATTCGCTAAAGTCGGACAGTGATAGTATTGGTAATATTTTGCAGGTGATTGAAAGCATTGCCGAACAAACCAATCTGTTGGCCTTAAATGCCGCTATAGAAGCGGCCCGTGCCGGAGAGTCTGGCAGGGGGTTTGCTGTTGTAGCCGATGAGGTCCGCAGTCTGGCCAGTCGTACCAAGGACTCAACGCTGGAAATTCAGGGAATGATTGAACGCCTGCAGCAAGGTGCTGACAAAGCGGTGCATGCCTCTGAGCAAAGTGCGAATGCTACTACTAAAACCTCAGAGCGTGCTCAGCAAGCTGGCGATGCTCTGGCTCAGGTGAGTCATGCGATTGAGTTGATCAACCAAACGGCTCAGCAAATTGCCAGTGCCACTGAAGAGCAAACCACGGTATCGCGTGATATTAATAAGAATATCCATAAAATAAGCGATATTTCCTATCAAACTTCAGAGAATATGCAGCAATCAGTTTTGGCCAGTGAAAACCTGTCAAAACTGGCTGAAGAAATGCAGCGCATCGTGCGACGGTTTAAAGTTTAAATTTGGCGGTAGCGAATGCGACCAAAGTAGTAACCTTGACTGAAAAAAAGCGCCAGGTCGTGAGGTCTGGCACTTTATTTTGCTGATTTAGCCCTGCTCAGCTCATTCGACTAAAAGCGAGTGGCCTGAACGCCCTGCCAACCGATGCGGACAAATTTCTTGTTTCAGTGCCGGCATTGTGTAAAGATCCCGAGCGTCCATATTTGAAAAATTTAGAACACATGAGGGTGTTGTATGCGGATTATTTTGTTGGGTGCCCCAGGTGCCGGAAAGGGGACTCAGGCTCAGTTTCTGATGAACAAGTTTGGCATCCCGCAAATTTCTACCGGCGATATGCTGCGGGCGGCAATCAAAGCAGGAACTGAGTTGGGCCTGGCAGCCAAACAAGTGATGGATGCTGGTCAACTCGTATCCGATGATATCATCATTGGTCTGGTAAAAGAGCGCATTGCAGAGCCGGATTGTGCAAAAGGTTTTTTACTGGATGGCTTCCCTCGTACGATTCCGCAGGCAGAAGCCATGGATGCGCACGGTATTGCTATTGATCATGTGATTGAATTTGATGTACCGGATGATGTCATTGTTGAGCGGATGGCCGGCCGTCGGGTGCACCCTGCATCCGGCCGGGTTTACCATGTAGTGTACAATCCTCCGAAGGTGGAAGGGAAAGACAATGAAACAGGGGAAGAGCTGGTGATCCGCGCTGATGACACTGAAGACACAGTGCGTAAGCGCTTAGCTATTTACCATGATCAGACCAAGCCTCTGGTTGATTTTTACCGGACGGCTGCGGATGCTGGTAAAACCCGCTATCATCACCTGGATGGTACTCAGAAGGTAGATGCCATTGCCAGCCAGCTAACCGATCTGCTGGCCTGAGGTTTCAAGCTGATAAAAAGCGATGTTCGTAGCATCGCTTTTTATCAGCTGCTTTGTGCTAATCCTTGGCCAGCATCAGATTTAATGCGTCCAGTGCATCCTGATAATCCGGTTCATTGGCCAGTGATTTTACTTTTTGGATATACCGGATTACACCTTTCTGATCAATCAACAGTACCGTTCTGGCCAGCAAACCCATATCTTTGATCAGTAAACCATAATTGCTGCCAAAATCACGCCAGACCGCATCGGATAACACCTGCAATGCGTCTACAGCTTCTTGCTCACAGAAGCGGCGCTGTGCAAAGGGCAAATCAGTACTGATGGTCAGCAGCACCACGTCGGCTGGCAGCCTGGCTACTTCTTCATTAAAACGCTTGGTTTGCAATGAACAAGTGCCGGTATCGACACTTGGCACCACACTGATCAGCACAGGCTTCCCTGTAAAATCAGCCAAAGACACAGCTTTGAATTGTTGGTCCACCACCCGGAAATCAGGTGCTTGCTGGCCCACCTCGACGGGATGCCCCTGTAACACAACCTGCTGCTGCCCGGCCCGTACGTCGCTCAACCGGCTGGGTAGCTGAGCGGTTAAGTCGATGGCTTGTGTTGCCACACTGAATAGGCTGCTACAGATAAAAGTGCCGAAAAGCAGAGGGATTTTTTTCATGGTTGATGTCTCCTAAAGGTTTTTTTAAGCCTAGCACAGAACCTTCCCGCAGCATGATGGCTATTTACTCGACCTGCGTATAAACTGTAGGCAAAGACACTGAAAAATGAAGAGCCTATGATCCCTGCGGTAGTAATTTGCGATGACTCCAATCTGGCAAGAAAGCAAATGGCGCGATCTTTGCCGGAAAGTTGGCAAAGTAATATCCAGTTTGCAGCCCATGGTGCAGAGGCTTTGCAATTGCTGAAATCACATGCGGTGGATCTGCTGTTTCTGGATTTAAATATGCCGGTGCTGGATGGCTATCAGGTGCTGTCCGCGCTAAAGGAAATGCAATCCAGCGTCAAGGTGATCGTGGTATCCGGTGATGTGCAGCCTGAAGCCTTCGAGCGTGTGATGCAGTTAGGAGCTACTGATTTTGTAAAAAAACCGGTGGATAACAAAAAAATAGCGGCTCTGCTGGATACCGTGGCCGCTGATCGTAAGGCTGCACCGGCTAAAGCCGAAGTGACAACAAAGCAGCTATCCAAATCCATTGAAGTGGATGCAGAGCTGCGGGATGTGTTTCAGGAGCTGACCAATGTGGCGATGGGGCAGGCCGGGGATTTACTGGCTCGCTTACTAAATGTCTTTGTCAAATTACCCATTCCTAACGTGAATCTGATTGAAGTCAGTGAGCTGCATATGGCACTGGCCTCGGTGGAAGATGAAAGCAGTACTTCTGCGGTTTGTCAGGGTTTTATTGGTGGTGGAGTTTCAGGGGAAGCCTTACTGATTTTAACCGATTCCAGCTTTAAAGATATTGCAAAGCTGATGAATTACCACGGCAAACTGACGCATCAGGTTGAACTTGAGCTACTGATGGATATTGCCAATATTCTGATAGGCTCTGTACTGAAAGGTCTTGCTGAACAGCTGGATATGGGCTTTAGCCAGGGGCATCCTGTGGTGCTGGGGCAACATGCTGCTGTCAGTGAGTTAATCAAGGCAAACTCTGGGCGCTGGCGTAAAACCTTAGCCATAGAAATAAGTTATGGCATTGAGAACTACAACATTATGTGTGATTTGCTGTTGCTGTTTACCGAGGACAGTGTAAAGACATTAAAACATAAAGTAGAGTTTCTATTGGAAGACTAGTTATGGCAGATGTACAGGTTGACGTTTCTGAAATTCACTGGCTGATGGAGATGTTCCAAACCGTTGATGTTGGCTTGGTGGTCGTCAATTGCGACTACCGGATCCAGGTTTGGAATGGCTTTATGGAAAGCCACAGCGGCCTTAGCCCGCGGCAGGTACGCGAGCGTTATCTGTTTGACTTGTTTCCAGAAATTGATGAAGACTGGCTGCGACGTAAATGTGATCCTGTGTTGCTGCTGAAAAATCGAGCTTTCACGATATGGGAGCAGCGGCCTTATATTTTTAAGTTTCGCAATTATCGGCCGATCACAGGCTCTGCTGAGTTTATGTATCAGAACAGCACTATTTTCCCGTTATCGAATACCCGGGGAGAAGTAACCCATCTTTGTTTGATCATTTACGATGTCACCGATGTCGCAGTTAGTCGGCTTGAACTCGAGTCAATGAATCATCGCTTGCATCAACTGTCAAAGACCGACTTTCTTACTCAGTTGCACAACCGGGGGAGCTGGGAGAATACCTTGGTGCAGGAATACAAGCGGATCCAACGCTATCAGCATGTTAGCAGCCTGCTGATGATTGATATTGATCACTTCAAGCGGGTTAACGATGATTATGGCCATGCTGCGGGGGATGAAGTGATCCGTGAAATAGCCACTCTGGTAAAGAAAAACTTGCGTGAAACGGATATTGCCGGACGCTATGGTGGTGAAGAGTTCGCCGTATTGCTGGTTGATACGCCGGAAGCGCAAGCGCTGTACTTTGCAGAGCGCTTACGTAAATTAGTGGATAAAACACCGGTCACTTATCAGGATACAGTCATCCAGTGCTCAGTTAGCATTGGCGTTGCAGAGTCATGGCCGCAGATGGAAAACCACCGGCAGTGGTTAGAGCGCGCTGATAAAGCATTGTACCTATCAAAAGCCAATGGCCGTAACCAGGTGACGCTGGCAAGCCAGATGCCGGTTGAGCCAGTCGCCCCCGGCATCTCATAATGTCGTTGGGCAGCGACACAGCTCGCTAATGCTACCGTCTTCATGTTGCTGCTCAAGGCTAACCTGGAAACCCCAAAGCCGATGCAGGTGTTTCATCACTTCCTCGGTGCTTTTGGGCTCCAGCGGAATGCCGCGTTGTGGAATATACCGCAGCGTTAATGAACGATCACCGCGCACATCCACATTGAACACCTGAATATTAGGCTCCAGCTGGCTCAAATTGTATTGAGCAGACAGCATCTGGCGAATACTCTGGTAACCTTCCTGATTATGGATGGCAGCCACCTCCAGGCTGGGGTCCTTGCTATCATCAACAATGGCAAACAGGTGGAAATCACGGATCACTTTGGGTGACAGGTATTGGCTGATAAAGCTTTCATCCTTGAAGTTCTGCATAGCAAAATGCAGGGTATCCAGCCAGGGGGAGCCGGCAATATCCGGAAACCAGATTTTATCTTCATCAGTAGGAGCCTCGCAGATCCGGCGCAAGTCGGTAAACATCGCAAAGCCTAAAGCGTAGGGATTGATACCAGAGTAGTAAGGGCTATTGTAAGGAGGCTGCGCTACCACATTGGTATGAGTGTGCAAAAACTCCAGAATAAAGCGCTCACTAACCACGCCTTCATCATACAAATGCTGCAAAATGGTGTAATGCCAGAAGGTCGCCCAGCCTTCGTTCATTACCTGGGTTTGTTTTTGTGGGTAGAAGTATTGCGAAATTTTACGCACTATGCGCACCAGTTCACGTTGCCATGGTTTTAGCAGTGGGGCATTCTTTTCAATAAAGTACAGGATATTTTCCTGGGGCTCCTCTGGAAAGCGCTTATTGCGTTCCACTTCGGAGCTGGGTTTGCTTGGAATTGTGCGCCACAAGTCATTCACCTGAGATTGCAGATAAGCCTCCCGCTCCTCCTGGCGCTTTTGTTCTTCTTCCATGGATATTTTCTGGGGCCTTTTGTAGCGGTCTACCCCATAGTTCATCAAGGCATGGCAGGAGTCGAGCGTTTCTTCAACTTCTTTGATGCCGTATTTTTCCTCGCAACGACTGACGTACTCTTTGGCAAACAACAGGTAATCAATGATGGAGGATGCATCGGTCCAGGTTTTAAACAGGTAGTTATTTTTGAAAAAGGAGTTATGGCCATAACAGGCGTGGGCCATCACCAGCGCTTGCATGGTAATGGTGTTCTCTTCCATCAGATAAGCAATACAGGGATTGGCATTGATCACAATTTCATACGCTAGCCCCATATAGCCGCGTTTGTAGTTCTGCTCGGTTTGAATAAATTTTTTACCATAGGACCAATGGTGGTAACCCAACGGCATGCCGATGCTGGAATAGGCATCCATCATTTGCTCTGCGGTAATCACTTCTATCTGGTTAGGGTAGGTATCCAACTGGTAATGTGCTGCCACCCGAGCAATCTGCTGGTGGTACTCTTCTAACAGCTCAAAGGTCCAGTCAGGCCCATCGGATAACGGGACAGGTTTTCGTTGTGCCTTGGCCATTGCAATACCTCCGCTGAAGGTTAAGCTGCTTGTTTCTTAAATAGTTCTCTAAATACCGGGTAGATATCCGCCACATCACGGATAGGTTGAATGGCAAAGTTCTCGAACGCAGGTAACAGGGCTTCGTACTGCTGCCATAAACTCTGGTGCGCCCGTGAACTGATCTCTATGTACGCATAGTAACGTACCAGCGGCAGGATCTGATTGCGCATAATTTGCTGGCACAACGGGCTATCATCAGTCCAGTTGTCGCCATCAGAAGCCTGAGCGGCATAGATATTCCATTCCTCCGGGTTAAAGCGCTTTAGCACTATCTCGTGCATTAACTTCAAGGCACTGGATACTATGGTACCTCCCGTTTCCTGTGAATAGAAAAACTCCTGTTCATCTACCTCTTTAGCCTGGGTGTGGTGGCGGATATAAATGACTTCGACATTTTTGTAGCTTCGGCTCAAAAACAAATACAGCAGAATATAAAACCGCTTGGCCATATCCTTTGTGGCCTGATCCATCGAGCCGGAGACATCCATCAAACAAAACATTACGGCCTTGCTGGTTGGCTCGGGCCTTTTCTGGTAATTACGGTAACGCAGATCAAAGCTGTCAATAAAAGGCACCGCTGCAATGCGTTGCTTTAAAACCGCGATTTGTTGTTCGAGCTGCAGGCATTGATGTTGATCTGGCACCGCCTCATGCTGCAAAGCCTCTAACTGCGCTTCCAGCTCTGTCAGGGTACGCTTTTTATCGGCCGACATGGCGATACGTCTTGCCAGCGAACCGCGCAGCGAACGCACGATATCAATATTGGTTGGCACCCCCTCTGCGCGGTAGCCGGCTCGTACCTGTTTGTACTGCACTAGCTTATCGAGTTGATTTTTCTTCAGATTTGGCAGTTCCAGATCTTCAAACAACAGATCCAGATACTCATCTTTGGAGATGGAAAACACAAAGTCATCGTTGCCTTCTCCATCGGCGCTGGCATCGCCCTGACCACTGCCCTGGCCTTGTCCGCCATCGGGACGTTTAATCCGATCACCCGGGCTAAACTGATCGTTACCCGGATGAACAATCTCACGGTGGCCGCCTTTGCCATGATGAAACATCGGCTCCGTGATATCTTTGCTGGGGATGGTAATGCTTTCACCGCTATCAATATCGGTGACACTGCGTTTGCTGATGGCATCGGATACTGCCTTCTTGATCTGCTGTTTGTAACGGCGCAAGAAGCGCTGCCGGTTGACAGCACTCTTGTTTTTTCCATTCAGTCGTCGATCAATAAAATGCACCATACTGCCTCCGGTACCTGTTTTACTGCGATTTTCTCACCCGCAGGTACCACTCCGACAACAGTCGGACCTGCTTGCGGGTGTAGCCTTTCTCCATCATGCGATTGACAAAGTCGTCGTGTTTTTTCTGATCCTCGGTCGAGGTTTTGGCGTTGAACGAAATGACCGGTAACAACTCTTCGGTACTGGAAAACATTTTCTTCTCTATCACGGTACGCAGCTTTTCGTAGCTGGTCCAGACCGGGTTTTTGCCGTTGTTTTTCGCTTTGGCTCTAAGCACAAAATTCACGATTTCATTGCGGAAGTCTTTCGGGTTGCTAATACCGGCAGGCTTTTCAATTTTCTCCAGTTCTGCATTCAGAGCAGCCCGGTCAAACAATTGGCCTGTTTCCGGATCGCGGTACTCCTGATCCTGGATCCAGAAATCGGCATAGATCACGTAACGATCGAAGATGTTCTGCCCATACTCTGAGTAAGACTCCAGATAAGCCGTTTGGATTTCCTTGCCGATAAACTCGACGTATTTGGGTGTCAGATAGCCTTTTAAGTATTCCAACAGGCGTTCGGCCATATCGGTCGGGAATTGTTCTCGCTCGATCTGTTGCTCCAGCACATAAAATAAATGCACCGGGTTGGCTGCGACTTCGGTGGAGTCAAAGTTAAACACCCGTGATAGGATCTTAAAAGCAAAACGTGTGGACAGCCCGGTCATACCTTCATCGACACCGGCGTAATCCCGGTATTCCTGATACGATTTTGCTTTTGGATCGGTGTCTTTCAGGCTTTCACCATCGTATACCCGCATTTTGGAGTAGATGCTGGAGTTTTCCGGTTCTTTTAGCCGGGATAGCACCACAAACTGTGCCAGGCTGGATAAGGTACCAGGCGCACAAGGTGCTTCACGAAGCTCGGAGTTGTCGATCAGTTTATGGTAAATATTCTGTTCTTCGGATACCCGCAGGCAATAAGGTACCTTCACAATGTAAACCCGATCTAAAAAAGCCTCATTGTTTTTATTGTTTTTAAAGCTCTGCCATTCCGACTCATTGCTGTGCGCTAAAATCATGCCATCAAAGGGCAGGGCAGCCAGCCCTTCCGTACCGTTGTAATTGCCTTCCTGGGTTGCTGTTAAGAGTGGATGCAGCACCTTGATAGGCGCTTTAAACATTTCAACAAATTCCATCAGGCCTTGATTAGCCCGGCACAAGGCTCCGGAGTAACTGTAGGCATCCGGATCGTTCTGAGCATAGTGTTCAAGCTTGCGGATATCGACTTTGCCTACCAGCGCCGAAATATCCTGATTGTTCTCATCGCCGGGCTCAGTTTTAGCAATGGCAATCTGGTTCAAAATGGATGGATGGCGTTTGACTACCCGGAACTGGCTGATATCGCCATTATACTCGTGCAGTCGTTTGCTGGCCCAGGGCGACATAATGGTAGATAGATAGCGCCGTGGAATGCCAAACTCCTCCGCCAGCAACTGGCCATCTTCATCGGCATCGAACAGACAAAGCGGATGGTCACATACCGGCGAGCCTTTCAGGTAATAAATTGGCACCTGTTGCATCAGATACTTGAGCTTTTCAGCCAGTGAGGATTTTCCTCCGCCTACAGGCCCTAATAGATACAGAATTTGTTTCTTTTCTTCCAACCCCTGAGCGGAGTGCTTCAGGTAAGACACGATCTGTTCGATGGCATCTTCCATACCATAAAAGTCGGCAAAGGCAGGGTAGCGGCTAATAACACGGTTGGAAAATAAGCGACTGAGTTGTGGATCTTGCGATGTATCAATGAGTTCAGGCTCACCGATAGCCAACAGCAAGCGCTCGGCAGCACTGGCAAAACAACTTTTGTCGGTTTTGCACAGCTGCAGGAACTCTTGAATGCTGTACTCCTCTTCTTTGGTGGCTTCGTATCTGGACTTATAGTGCTCAACAATGCTCATATGCACCTCCGATCAACTGACGAAAATAGGTACCAGTTCCTTTAAGGTTAGACAGTAAAAAATAAGTTCGCTCAGAATTCGTCGAAAAAAGATGGATTTATTTACCGTTAAAAAACAACAATGGTGTGTATTTCTATACGGCTGTCAGCGGCAGAGGATCAAAAAAGCCCGGCATGCTGGCCGGGCTTTTGCACAATTAGTAGCGCTTAGGCAGCAAAGTTTTTGCTGGCGAAGTCCCAGTTAACCAGTGCCCAGAATGCATCCAGGTAGGTAGGGCGAGCATTGCGGTAATCAATGTAGTAAGCGTGTTCCCACAAATCAACCGTTAATACCGGCGTCAGACCTTCGTGAGCCAGCGGGGTATCAGCATTGCTGGTGTTGACGATGTCCAGGCTACCATCGGCCTTTTTCACCAGCCAGGTCCAGCTGGAACCGAAGTTATTAACTGCTTTATCATTGAAGGCCGCTTTAAAATCAGCAAAAGAGCCCCATTTCGCAGCGATGGCGTCAGCCAGAGCACCAGTGGCCTCACCGCCGCCATTTGGGCTTAAGCAGTGCCAGTAAAAGGTATGGTTCCAAACCTGAGCTGCGTTATTAAATACACCACCCTCTGAAGTACGAACAATCTCTTCCAGTGATTTACCGGCAAAGTCAGTACCTTCAATCAGACCATTCAGCTTTACCACATAGGTGTTGTGGTGTTTACCATAATGGTACTCCAGGGTTTCTTCAGAGATGTGAGGAGCTAGTGCATTTTTAGCATACGGCAAGGCGGGTAATTCAAAAGCCATTTTATTCTCCATTGCGTTGTTAAGAGTGTCTGCACGGGTTAGACTACAATACCTGAGTAAAACACTCAAGCATTAACCAGTCTGAAGCGCTGCAATAGGCGCTGGTTTTATACAACACTGCTGTGTTTTTATTACTACCGCCTAGCAAGATTGGGTCGGTTGCAGGAAAAACAAGGGGCAGAGCATGAATTCCCAATGGGAACAAGGTACAATAGTGACACAGCCGAATTGATACGAGGATATGCCATGGAAACCCTGGATAAAATCAAGCAGCAAATTGCTGAAAACCCAATACTGTTGTACATGAAAGGCTCACCTAAATTGCCAAGTTGTGGCTTTTCTGCCCAGGCTTCGCAAGCGCTGATCAGCTGTGGTGAGCAGTTTGCGTACGTCGATATTTTGCAAAACCCGGATATTCGTGCCGAGCTGCCGGTTTACGCGAACTGGCCAACCTTTCCTCAGCTTTGGGTCCAAGGTGAGCTGATAGGTGGGTGTGACATCATTCTGGAAATGTTTCAGCGTGGTGAACTGCAACCGCTGATCAAAGAAGCTGCGGTTCAGCAAAGCCAGAGTGAAACCGCTGGTGAATAACACCAATTAGCATAAAAAAACCGCCGCGGCGGTTTTTTTTATGCTGGGGTACCGGCAGATTCTTCTGTCGAAGGCTCTAAGCTTTTGGGCAATGGCCAGCCACCCAGTTGCTGCCACTGATTGACGATGTAACAAAACAGCTCTGCTGTCCGCTCCGTATCGTACAAGGCACTGTGCGCTTCCTTGTTGTTAAAGTCAATGCCAGCCTGCTTACAGGCTTTTGACAGCACGGTTTGCCCGAGTGCCAGCGCGGACAGGCTGGTGGTATCAAAAGAGACAAAAGGATGAAATGGGTTGCGTTTTAAATGGATGCGCTCGCAGGCCGCATTAAAAAAGCCCTGATCAAAAGCTGCGTTGTGTGCCACGATCACAGAGCGCTGACAACCTGCCGCTTTTTGCGCCTTGCGCACAGCTTTGCAAATTTCGGTAATGGCTTCACGCTCTGGGACAGCGCCACGCAATGGGTGGTCTGGATCTATGCCATTAAAAGCCAGCGCACTGGGTTCGAGATTGGCTCCAGCGAATGGCTCCACATGAAAATGCAGGGTTTGAAGCGGCTGCAACATACCCTGTTCATCCATCGTCAGCAAGGTGGCGGCGATTTCCAGTAAAGCATCGGTCTTGGCATTGAAGCCGGCAGTTTCGATATCAATCACTACTGGGAAATAACCCCGAAAGCGTTGTGCCAGCAAAGTAGTTGATTGTGCCATAGAGCCGCCTGCTATAATTAAAAGTCGCAGTATGCCAAAAAAAACAGTGTAAATCTCGTCCCGGCATGGTGTTTGCTAGGTTTTTACTCAGATTTATTACCAAGGATATCGCTGTATGCGGTTTATGCTTTCACTCTCGGTTTTTTTGCTTTGCAGTCCGTTGGCGTTTGCCGGGCAAAGTTATATCCGGCAATATTCTGCCGGCCTGGAGCAGTCGGAGTGGCAGTTACGGCACAACACACCGCTACGCTGCGAAATCAGCCATTCGATCCCTGGTTTTGGTGAAGCCATATTCCACAGTGAAGCCGGCAAAGAGCTCAATCTTTGGTTTGAGCTGAAAATGCTACAGCAACCTGATGGTTATGCGTTGGCTGAAGTGCTGTCTTTACCACCACACTGGCGGCCTGGTGAGCAAGCCCGGGCAATTACCAGCATGCGGTTATTAAAGCAATTTGACGGTGATTTACCCAAAGAGTCAGCCTGGACCATGTTGCATGAGCTGGAGCGCGGCTACCAACCGACCTTTTATTTTTCTGACTGGTATCGGCCAGAAAATAAAGTCGTGGCCAGTTTAAACCCGGTGCAGTTTCCTGCTGTGTATCAGCAATTCAATCAGTGTGTGTCTGCCTTGTTGCCTTATCGCTTCGATGACATTGCTTTTACTGTATTGAGTTATGAGGTGGGGGGCGATCAACTTACCCGTGAGTCCAGACGACGCTTGGCGGTGATTGCCGAGTATCTGAAGCATGATGATGCGATTGAAGTGGTGCAGATCCAGGGGCATACCGATACTTATGGTGGCCGCTGGATGAATGAGGAGCTGTCGGTGCGCCGGGCTGAAAAGGTAAAAAGCTTTTTTGTCGAGGCTGGGCTGGCTGAAGCGCGGATCGAAGTGGAAGGTTTCGGTCAGCGCCGCAATGTGGCACCCAATCAGCGACTGCAGGACAGAGCCATTAACCGGCGCGTAGTAGTGCAGATGAACCGGCCTTAATGACTTGTGGCCTGTACCATCATATCGACCTGACGCCAGTCTTGCTGCTCGGAGATAATCAGCCGGATCTGCTGCTCAGCTTGAACATACACCAGCTCCAACTGGCCGTAGCGACTTTTCTGCTCGGCTGGGGCGCCTAAAGCATCCAGGTAAAACTGTTGCAGTTGCTGTTGGCTTTGGCGACTGAAATAGGTCAGAACAGCAGGCAACTTATCATCCAGCCGGGCAAACTCACGCGCATCTTGCGGTCTGGGCCATTGCTCAAAGTCAACGGCAGCTGACGCCACCGGTACCATCAGTAGTAAAGCCAACAGCATGGCAGGTCGAGTGAAATAATGCGTCATGGTTTTTCTTCCTTATTCTCTTTAATTCAAGGCCTTAAGCATGGAGAGTTCCGCCGGGGAGCAGCAGCATCGACGGCAACGGATTATTGTGCACGAAAACGCTCGTACAATCGCAGAGCCGCCAGAATTTTATCACCAGTAAAGGGTTTAACAATAAAGCTGGCAGCACCATCGGCCATGCTCTGTCTGACATTGTCGAGGGTGCTGACGCCACTAACCATCACAATAAAGCAGTCCGGCTTCAGCGCTTTGAATTTTTTTAACAGCTCCAGACCAGATGCATCCGGTAACTCAATATCTAAGAAGACAATAGCCGGCAACTGCAGGCTAAATAAGTCCATCGCCGCAGCTGCTTTGCTTGCATTGAAAAAGGTATAGCTTTTATGACTAACTTTGCCGCTTTGGCAAATCGCCATAATGTTATTACGCAATAGTTGACGGGTATAGTCCACATCATCCACCAGTAAAATTTTGTGTTCAGCCATGGCTTGCTTCCTGCAACAGCTGACTTAATTTAGTAACCAGTGGTGCGAAGGAAGTTACCGGTTGTTGTTGCTCTATAGCTTGTTGCAGCCGATTGGCGGCGGTGCTGATTTCAGGGTAACCAAAACTACCGGCTGAGCCTTTAAGCTTATGACTCAGTCGTTGCAGCTCTTGCCAGTTCTGCTCCAGGTGGCAACGGCTTAACTGAGTGTGTAGCCCAGGCAAGCTGTGCAAAAATTGCTGTAGCAGTTCCGGTGCCACCACCAGTGGGACTGGTGCTTTGTAGCTGTGTTGTTGCAGCAGCTGGTATACATCTTGTTCTTGCAATGGTTTGGTGAGTACTGCAGTGAAACCATCCGCGGAGACTGGATCGGCTGACATGGCGTATATAGGACGCTCGTAACCCAGTTGTCGTAGCAAGGTCATCGCCTGAATACCGTCACAGACTGGCATCTGAATATCCATCAGTAGCACATCGAACTCATAACTAAGCGCCAGGCTGACCGCCTCTTCACCATTGGCTACGGCAGTGACCTTTGCGCCCAGCGCCTCACAGTGCATCTGCAGTAATTGCCTTAAAAACTCATCATCCTCGGCCAGGATCAAGCGAGTGGTTTCCGACATCGGGATACCTTGCTGCTAAGCTTATGGTTATATTGCGGTAAATTTATACCGGAAACAAGTTTTTAGCACTGAAAACGTGCAGCACTTAGCATCTGTTGCCAATTGAGTGGCAACGGGCTTGGCTCTTGTGCCAGCTTAGCTGCCAAAGCCTCTGCCAGCAGGGGGGCAAACAACAGGCCACGTGCTCCCATTCCGGTCAGCACCTGGCAGCTTCCCTCTGGTATAGACCAGGGGCCATAAAGTGGCCGGTGATCTGGCACTGTCGCGCGAACACCGGCCCGCGATTCAATCACCTGAATGGCCGACATCCAGGCCGGTTGCTGCAGGCTGTTGTTAACCAATGCCAGATTATCCGCATCATCAGTTGGTAGTATTTCGTCACTGCTGCGACTGCGATCAAAGGTCGCGCCAATGGCCTGCAATCCTTGCCAACTGGGTGTGATATAGCCTTTGTGGCAGAGTACTGTCTTTAACTGGCTCAGGGGCTCTGCTGCAACGTAGCTAACCTGGCCGCGAATACCGCGCAGTGGCAGAGGCTGCATCCCTAGCAATTGATTGCTTTGGTGGCCCATGGCCACAACCAGATGTTCCGCCTGCTGAACCGGACGGTTACTGCTGTGTAGGCACCAACCGTTGTTGCTTGCCTTCAGTTGCTCAATCGGCCACTGGTAGTGGATCTGCATACCCGGCTGAGTTGCCAGGTAGTGAGCCGCCGCCTGACAAAATTGCTGTGGACTTACCCAGCCAGCGTTTGGGTACCAAATGCCCGCAAAAGGCAAGGTCAGGCCAGCCAGCTCGCTGGCTTGCGGCGCTGTCACCGCTTGCACCAACTCTGCCGGCCAGTAACTTGCCAATTTATCCAGCCGTTTTTGCAACTGAGGGGTGCAAGCCTGATGCAGTACACCACACCAACTATGTGGAAACTCAAAAGTGCTCTGGCAACGGGAAAAAAACTGGCGTGCAAAACCAAAGCAACTGGCCTGGATCAGGCTGGGAGCTGACAGCTCCGCATGCAGATTAGGGTAGAGTGCACCCTGACGATTTTTGGAAGCACCTTGTGCCGGGCTTGCATCTGCACAAAACAGTTGTACCCGAATACCTTTAGCCAGCAGGGCCAGACTCAGGCTGATGGCTGCAATGCCCCCGCCAAGAATGGTGACTTCCCGGGCTGGTGCCGGTAGTGAA
Source organism: Alkalimonas mucilaginosa (assembly GCF_036327005.1). Taxonomy (NCBI): domain Bacteria; kingdom Pseudomonadati; phylum Pseudomonadota; class Gammaproteobacteria; genus Alkalimonas; species Alkalimonas mucilaginosa. Next base: position 87,743 of record NZ_JAUGZK010000006.1, on the reverse strand, counting down.
GGCTGGTCATCAAGTCCGGGAAAATACGCTGTCAGCATCTCACGCTTTCGGCCAAAGCCTTTGACTTTGGTGACATGAAAGCCAGCCTGCAATAAGCCACGCTTCACTACTCCAGCAGCAGTAAAGGTTGCTACTGTGGTACCTGCCTTGCTGTGTCTGGCCAGTTGTTGAAAAAGAGCATCCTGCCACATCTCCGGATTTTTACTGGGAGCAAAGCCATCCAGGAACCAGGCATCGACGGCAATTGCCGGGTCGCGTTCAGGCAAAGTGTCCAGCACATCGCCGAGCCAGAGATCCAATATCACAGCACCGTGGTCAAATATCAGCCGGTGACATCCCGGAGTTGCTGGTGGGTATTGTGTCAATAAGGCTTCTGCTGGCTCACTCAGTGCGGTCAATGGGGCAAGAGCCTGGGCCAGATCCTGTTGGCTAAGAGGAAACTTCTCAAAACTGGTGAAATACAGACGTTTACAGCCTGCACTCGGGTGCTGTTGGCGGAATTGACGAAACCTGAGCCAGGCCAACAAAAAATTGCAGCCGGTACCAAAACCTGTTTCGGCAATATGAAAAAATGCAGCCGGATGTTTTAACCAGCGCTCAGGCAACTGGTTGTGTTGTAAAAACACATAGTCGGTTTCTGCCAGGCCACCATCATTGGAAAAATAGACATCGTCAAAGCTTTCAGCGACAGGTGTACCCTGAGCATTAAAATGGATCTTAGCGTGTTGAACTACTTTCATCAGAACCCTGGCAAAATACTTGTAGTTTTGCTGCCAAGACGACAAAATAGCCGTCAGTGTACAGGTGTTCGCTGAAAGCGGACCACTTGGCAGGCAAAAATTCGTAAAATAGCCACAAATTATAGTGCAATCAGGGTCGGTACTGCGAGTACCGTGACAGGAGTAAACCATGAAAAGAGCCGTAATAACCGGCATGGGCATCGTGTCCAGCATTGGCAACAATCAGCAGGAAGTGTTGGCATCGCTGCAGGCTGGACGCTCAGGCATCACTTTTTCTCAGGAGTTTGCCGATATGGGCTTACGTTCACAGGTCTGGGGTGATCTGAAAATTGATCCTTCCAGCCTGATTGATCGCAAAGCCATGCGCTTTATGGCGGATGCCTCTGCCTATGCCTACATCGCCATGCAAGAAGCTATGGCCGATGCCGGCCTGACTGCCGAGCAGATATCAGACCCCCGCATTGGCCTGGTGGCTGGTTCTGGCGGAGCCTCGTCCAAAACCCAGGTGGAAGCGGCAGATATTTTGCGTGAAAAAGGTGTCAAGCGGGTTGGTCCTTATGCGGTGCCTAAAACCATGGCCAGTACCTGCTCCGCCTGTCTGGCTACCCCGTTTAAAATCAAGGGCGTTAATTACTCCATCAGTTCTGCCTGTGCCACCAGTGCTCACTGTATTGGTCACGCCGTCGAACTGATCCAACTGGGCAAGCAAGACATCGTTTTTGCCGGTGGTGGCGAAGAGCTGCATTGGACGCTTGCGATGGAGTTTGATGCGATGGGAGCTTTGTCCACCAAATACAACGAGACGCCGGAAAAAGCTTCCCGTACCTACGACGCGAATCGTGATGGTTTTGTCATTAGTGGTGGCGGTGGCATGGTGGTAGTAGAAGAGCTGGAACATGCGTTGGCACGCGGTGCTACTATTATTGCCGAAGTGGTAGGGTACGGCGCTACCTCGGATGGCTTTGATATGGTTGCCCCAAGCGGTGAAGGCGCGGTACGCTGCATGCAGATGGCCATGCAACAGCTGGATGGCCCGATCGATTACGTCAATACGCATGGCACCAGTACCCCGGTAGGGGATGTCAAAGAGCTGGCTGCGATTCAGCAAGTTTTTGCTGGTCAGTCGCCAGCTATCAGTGCAACCAAAGCCATGACTGGCCATTCACTGGGTGCTGCCGGCGTGCATGAGGCGATATACTCCTTACTGATGCTGAAACACCAGTTTGTGGCACCTTCGATCAATATCGAGCAACTGGATGAAGCGGCAGCAGGTTTGAACATCGTAACCAACATGACCCAATGCGAGCTGAATACCGTGATGTCAAACAGCTTTGGTTTTGGTGGAACCAATGCAACGCTGGTGATGAAACGCTACCAGGGGTAGAATAGCCACAGGTGACTTTTCGAAAAAACCACCGCTGGCCGGTGGTTTTTTTATGCGCAAGGAGCAAGCCCTGATGATCATTTATGCCGATGACAACATGCCGTATGCCGAGCAGTTTTTTGCCGGCTTGGGTGAGGTTCGTATGTTTGCGGGGCGCTCTGTGCAGCCAGAGCAATTGCACGATGCCGATGTGTTGCTGGTGCGTTCCATTACAGCAGTGACCCAGGATCTGCTGGCAAGAGCAACACGGTTACGCTTTGTGGGTACTGCCACCATTGGTACCGATCACATTGATCTGGCGTATCTGGCCAGGCAGAACATTGCTTTTAGCAGTGCGCCAGGCTGCAATGCCAGAGCCGTGGTTGAATACATCCTAAGCAGCCTGTTCTGTTTGGCTGAACGTTATCAGTGGTCATTAACCGATAAAGTGATTGGTATCGTTGGTGTAGGCGCTATTGGTCAGGCTCTGACCGAGGTGCTGCAGTTGCTGGGTTGCCAGGTACTGCTGTGCGATCCGATACGAGCAGAGCAAGAGCCGGATTTCCCACACCTGGCTTTTGAAACTATCATTGCGCAGGCCGATGTACTGAGTTTTCATGTACCCCATAGCACTTCTGGGCCTTACCCGACCCATCATCTGGTGAATGCTGCCAGCTTGCAGCAACTAAAACCGGATTGTGCCTTATTAAATGCATGCCGTGGTGCTGTGTTTGATAATCAGGCATTGCTGGCTGAGGCACAAAGTGGTGGGCAGCGACCGTTGGTACTGGATGTCTGGGAGCAGGAGCCGGCTATTTTATTACCATTGTTACCTTATCTGGATATTGCGACAGCTCATATTGCAGGTCATAGCCTGGAAGGCAAAGCCAGGGGCACCGAATACCTGTATCAGCAACTGTGCCGGCAGTTGGCAATACCTGTCCAACACAAGCTTGACGACTTTTGTCCGAGACCTGCAATCTCTGCAGTGCAAATAACTGAAAATTTTGGGCTTCCAGATGTCCAAAATCTGTTCAGATTGGTATATGATGTACGACGGGATGACGCATTATTACGTCATCACATTCACAAGCAAGGGTTTGACTGGCTCAGAAAGAATTATCCAGCCCGGCGCGAATGCAGCACCATTCAGCTGTCAGGGGCAGGGGTGCCTGACTGGCTGTATCAAATTGGCTTTAGCCGAACATAGCGAGCATTAGCAAGAAGAGGAAGAGATACTATGGCTCAGCAGTACAATGTTGCCGTTTTGGGTGCTACCGGCCTGGTTGGTCAGCACTTAATCGAACTTCTGGAACAGCGTGACTTTCCAGTCAATCAATTATTCCCTTTGGCCAGCAGTCGCTCTGCCGGCAGCAAGGTCACTTTCCGTGGTAAAAAGGTAACCGTACTGGATGTTGAGCAATTTGACTGGACACAGGCTCAAATTGGCTTGTTCTCAGCAGGCGGCAGTGTATCAGCGAAGTATGCCCCTAAGGCAGCGGATGCCGGTTGTGTGGTGATCGACAATACCTCGCATTACCGTTACGAGGCGGATATTCCGCTGGTGGTGCCAGAGGTGAATGCAGCTGCTTTGGCAGATTTTCGCAACCGCAATATTATCGCCAATCCGAATTGCTCTACGATTCAGATGTTGGTGGCATTGAAACCGATTTACGATGCTGTTGGCATCAGCCGTATTAATGTGGCTACGTATCAGTCGGTCAGTGGTGCAGGCCAGCAGGCGGTGGAAGCGCTGGCGCATGAAACGGCTCAGTTAATGAATGGCCGTCCTATTGAAGAAAAAGGTCAGTTTAGTCGTCAAATCGCTTTTAATGTGATTCCGCAAATCGATGTGTTCCTGGACAATGACTACACCAAAGAAGAGATGAAGATGCACTGGGAAACCCAGAAAATCTTTGGGGATGACAGCATAGCGGTCAATGCTACTGCGGTTCGGGTACCGGCTTTTTATGGTCATGCCGAAGCCGTTCACATTGAAACCCGCCAGCCGCTTGATGCTGAGCAGGCCAAGGTGTTGCTGGCCAATGCGCCTGGTGTGGTGTTGCTGGAGCAAAACGAGGATTTCCCAACTCAGGTCAGCCATGCGGCTGGTCATGATGAAGTCTTTGTCGGGCGGGTGCGTAAGGATATTTCGCATGAGCTGGGACTTAATCTGTGGGTGGTGGCAGACAACATCCGCAAGGGTGCAGCGACCAATAGCATTCAGATTGCTGAGCACTTGATCCGTGACTACCTGTAAGCTCTGGATCTGAGCATGAAAAAGCCGACCTTGTGTTGGCTTTTTTTTGGTCTGCAGCTGTCGCTTGGCTGGCAGCAACTTAAGTTCTGTTTTATAGTGCCGTTAAAGAACGGATGGAATGGTGTTTGCATAGGTTCTGTCAACGATTAGTAAGCATTCGATGCGGGAATTATTCCGTGGCGGTGGGAAAGCAGTGATTCCCTGGTAAACCCCGGCCCGGCCGGTTGGATTAGGAAGCATACATGCAGCTCTGGCGAATTCTTTTTCTGATTTGTCTTGTCAATATTTCGACACTTGCTGTCGCCAGTGATGGCGGCACCAGCATTCGTGGGCCCAGAGCTACGGATCAGCAAAGTCGTCTGCAGCAATTAGGGCCAATTACACCGACAGATACCTTATGGCGGCTGGCGCAGCAAGTGCAGCCCGAGGGTACGGATATGTATCAGGTGATGTATGCCCTGTACCTGAAAAATCCACATGCTTTTTTAGATAATAATTTCAACCATCTACGTACAGGCGCCATGTTGGAAGTGCCTAATTTACGTGAGATCCGTGCTGTCGACCCTGCCGTAGCCCGGCAAAAATCAAGTGCCGATGATGAAAGCTGGGCCCGCCGGATGCGAGCGGCCAGACAAACTGCAGCCGAACCTGCGGCAGAAGCGCCCAGCCAGCAATTGCAGCAAGCCGTCGAGCGGTTGGAGCAAGAGCAGCAACAACAGCTGCAGCAACTTCGCCACCGCTTTGGCGAGTCTATGTTGTTGGTTGAAAGCATTATGGAAGACAACCAAAGCTTAAAGCATAGCCTGGGATCGCTACAGCAGCAGTTGGATGCGCTGAAAGAACAGATGGCACAAGATGCCGAAATGCAGCGTGAGCTGGAACAGATGGTCCGTTTGCAAGCCGAGTGGATGGCACAGCAGCAAGCTCAGTTGGAAGCGGATGCTGAGCGTGGCTTTGCCGCATCCTGGCAACAGCTTGCCGCCAATCCGGCATTTTGGGTGTTGTCTGCATCGGTGCCTGCACTGGGTGTATTGCTGGGTTTACTATTTTGGATTAAGCGGCGTAGTAAGCGTGCTGAGGCAACTATCGAAGCCGCTACCTCCGAGCCTAAAACGGCGGCGAACTACCAATCGCCATTGCCTGAGGTCGATGACAATCTGGATATTGACGACTCCTTGTTTAGCCTGGACGACTCGTTGCTGGATGATGCCTTTAATGAAGAGATGGACGATAGTCCGGTCGATTTAACGGATGATCTGCTGGATGATGAAGTGCTGTTGGATGATAGCAGCATCCAGGAGGATAGTTTGTTTGATGACGATGATGCCTTGTTGGATGATGATTCGTTACTCGACACAGATTTGTCCTCAGATACTGCCTCAGCAGGAACTACTGAGCTGGATGAGGCTGATGCTTCGGATGCCTTTGATCCGGATAATATCTTATCTGGCAGCGATCTCGACTCCTTATTTGCAGAGTCTGATGAGACTGAGTCCGTGCTGGATGATACTTCGGATGAGCTGGAGGATGAGCTGCTGGAAGAAATTGAGCTGGATATTCCAGAAGACGAACAGGAGCTCATGACGGATCAGGAGCTCACGGCCGGGATAGATACAGAGCTTGAGACCGACCAGGAACAGCCGGAAATTGAGGGCTTAGCAGAGGATTTGGTTTCTGACACTGACTTTTCACCAGAGCAGGAGCTGTCGGCAGATCTGACGGATTTACTGGCGGATGAACCCACAGAAACTGCAGATACAGAACTGGTACAATTTAACAGTACAGAGCTGGATGCATTTGCTGAAAGTCTGGTTGAAGAAAGTCTGGAGCAGGAGCTGGATGAGCAAACGATGCCACCAGAGCAGGAACTGGCAGAAGAGCTGTCTACCGATGCTTTTGATGAAGACATGAATGATGCCGATATAGACGCCTTATTAGCAGATAGCAGCACCAGCGACAGCTCTGACGAGCTGGAAGAGCAGCAACTGGAGGCTGCAACGGAGGCTGAATACCTGAATGACTATGCGGATCTTGAAGATGATTTCCCATCGGATGTGCCAGTTGAGCCTGAACAGGAAGCTCCAAACCTGACCGAGCAAGATGATAACTCGGTGCAGCCACCTTCGGCCGCCAGTCTCTCCGTTGAAAACCCGAGTGAAGTACTGGAACAGTATCCTGAACTGGAGCTGAGTGCTGAAGAGCCTGCCAGTGGCTCGGACACCAGTGAAGCCGAATATACAGCGGATGGCGACTTTGACGATGCCATTCTGGCAGAGCAAGAGCCAGCGGAGGATATGTCCGAAGATGCCATCGAAGGGATCCAACTGGATGATGACGATACAACGGATTTCGACCAACTGCTGTCCGAGCTGGAACAAATGGCGGAGCGAGTCTCGGAGCATGAAGATGGCACGCCGGATGTAACCGAGCCTCTTACCGATGAAGCAACCGCAACTGAACGCCTGGTGTCCGATGACGACTTTCAGGATATTGACCAGCTTTTGGCTCAAGCGGCGGACAAATCACTGCAGCCGCAAGAGCCAGAGTTTGATACTGAGCTGGAAGATGAGCCGCAGGGGCCGGGGCTTGATGCCGTGGCCGGATTGGATGATGAATACGCAGCTCAGTTGGATTTGATCCATGCCTATCTTGAAATGGATGATGTCGAAAGTGCAGAGCAAGTCATCAAAGAGGTGATGAACTCGGATGCACCGGAAGCGATTAAACAGGAAGTCAGTCAGTTGCATCCAAACACCAAAAAAGACTAATACCCTCGGGAACCCTGTCCGCTTAGCATGGCTGGGCAGGGATTACTTGCATAGGGTATAATCCTTGTATCACTAAACCAGGCGGTTGCGACCTTGCCTGGTTTTTTATGTTTCTTTTATGAGGTGAGCATGCGGATTGCGCTTGGTATTGAATACGATGGCTCGGAGTTTTATGGCTGGCAACGTCAGCAGGAAGTCGCCAGCGTACAGCAACATCTGGAGCAGGCCTTGTCAAAAGTTGCCAATGAGCCAATACTCACTCAGTGTGCCGGTCGTACTGATGCCGGGGTGCACGCGACCGGGCAGGTAGTGCATTTTGATAGCAGTGCCGTACGTTCGGATAAAGGCTGGATAATGGGGACCAACAGCCACTTACCGGCAGGTATCAGTGTGCGTTGGGCCAAAGCGGTGCCTGAATATTTTCATGCCCGCTTTGCTGCTACGGCAAGGCGCTATCGCTACATTATTCTTAACCAGCGATACCGGCCGGCAATTCTACAGGCAGGCTTAAGCCACTACCACCAGCCACTGGATGCAGCACGTATGCATCAGGCCGGACAATGCCTGCTTGGTGAGCATGACTTCAGTGCTTTTCGGGCGATACAGTGCCAGTCAAAGAGCCCAAACCGCTTTGTGCATCATCTGAAGGTGCAGCGGGTCGGCCCTTACGTGGTGCTGGATATCAAAGCCAATGCCTTTGTGCATCATATGGTCCGAAATATTACCGGCTCTTTGTTGGAGGTTGGTATGGGGCGGCAGCCTGTCACATGGCTGGCTGAATTACTGGCCGGTAAAGATCGTACCAAGGCAGCGGCAACAGCCAAAGCTGGAGGTCTGTATCTGGTCGAGGTAGACTACCCGGAAAGCTATGCGTTGCCGCAGTCTGCACCAGGCCCATTGTTTTTGCCTGCGCAACTGGACTGACTACTAAGACCAGTTTTTTATATTAACATACGCCGTTTTTATGCTTTAATAGCTACCGTTTTTCAGAATTTCGGTGCATTTAACACCAAATAAGCAAGGCTTTCCGGTTAAATAACCAAAAGCTGATTAGGAATCGATATGAGTTGGTTAGAAAAGATCCTTCCCCGTACTTCGACTTCTGCACGCCGTAATATTCCTGAGGGCGTCTGGACCAAATGTTCTTCCTGCGATGCGGTATTGTACAAAGCCGATCTGGATCGACAACTGGGCGTTTGTCCGAAATGCGATCACCATATGAGAGTCAGTGCCCGTGATCGTCTTACCATGTTTCTGGATCCGAACAGTACCACAGAGCTGGCTGCAGAGTTAGAACCTCAGGATTTGCTGAAGTTTAAAGACAGTAAGCGTTACAAAGATCGCATTACCGCGGCACAAAAAGAAACCGGCGAAAAAGATGCTATGTTGGTAATGCATGGTCAGCTTAAAGGCATGCCGGTGGTAGCGTCTGCTTTTGAATTTAACTTTATGGGCGGCTCCATGGCCTCTGTAGTGGGCGCCAAGTTTGTCAAAGGGGTGGAGTACGCGATTGAGCATCGGGTGCCTTACATTTGCTTTTCTGCCAGTGGCGGTGCCCGGATGCAAGAAGCTTTACTGTCATTGATGCAGATGGCCAAAACCAGCGCAGCTTTAGCCAAGTTGAGTGAGCAGGGGCTGCCTTATATTTCTGTGCTGACCGATCCAACCATGGGGGGTGTTTCTGCCAGTCTGGCCATGCTGGGTGATATCAATATTGGTGAACCCAAAGCACTGATTGGTTTTGCCGGTCCGCGGGTTATTGAGCAAACCGTGCGGGAAAAATTGCCGGAAGGTTTCCAGCGCAGCGAATTCCTGCTGGATCACGGTGCCATTGATATGATTGTTGACCGCCGCGAAATGCGCGATACAATTGCCCGACTTGTGGCTAAATTTATGCAGTTGCCCACTCCGGAACAGGAGTAACCCAACTGCTCAGGGGTTTATGAGCACCTTCACCTCCCTTACCAGCCAATCGTGCCAGACTCTGGACGATTGGCTTTGCTTTATTGAGCAACAACATCCGCAGCATCAGATCGAGCTTGGTCTGGACCGTGTGCGGCAGGTTGCTGAGCGGGCTGCTTTGCAACAGTTACCTGGCCGGGTGGTATTGATTGCGGGTACCAATGGCAAAGGCACTACCGCACGTTGTATGGAACAATTGTTATTGGCGCAGGGTCATACTGTAGCCGTGTACAGTTCGCCGCATTTGTTGCGGTTTAATGAGCGTTTGCGTGTGAACCAGCAGGATGTCGCGGATGCCGACTGGGTGAAGGCGCTGGCTTTTATTGAACAGTTGCGTCAGGACATCGAGCTGACGTACTTTGAATTCACTACTTTGGCTGCTTTTTATCTGATTAAAGCGTACCAACCGGATGTAGCGCTGATCGAAGTGGGCTTAGGCGGGCGTTTGGATGCCACCAATATTGTTGAGCCCGATCTGAGTGTATTAACCACCATCGACCTGGATCACCAGGACTGGCTGGGCAGTGATCGTGAGAGCATTGGTCGGGAAAAAGCAGGGATTTTTCGGGCTAACAAACCGGCGGTGGTTGCTGAGCTGCAGCTACCAGCCAGTGTTATCGAGGTCGCTGCTAAGCTTGGAACTGAACTCAAATGCGCCGGAGTGGATTTTCATTGGCGGCAACAGGCAACAGCCTGGCATTGGCAAAGTGAGGCTATAACCCTGGCTGAATTGCCGCTGGTGCCAGTGCCATTACAGAACGCTGCCACGGCCTTAAAAGCGCTATTACAACTGAATTTATTGCCACAGCCGGAAACCATTCGTCAGGCGTTGTCGCAAGTGACTTTGCCCGGGCGTATGCAGTGGTTGCAACAACAGCCCGCAGTCTTGTTGGATGTTGCCCATAACCCTCAGTCCATTCAGTATCTGGCAGAGCAACTGCAGCAATTAAAGCCTCGGTTTAAGCGGATCTTTGCACTGTGCGGTATGATGCGGGATAAAGTGAAACCAAGGGCCCTGGATGCGGTGCTTGCATGGGTAGATCACTGGGCGCTGGTAAGTTTGCCGGGACCTCGTGGGGCTGATAGCGCATTATTGCAGGCGATAGTGCCTGCGGACACTAGTCTGCAATGCTATGACGATGTCTCTGCCGGTTATCGACAGCTACTGACGCAGTTGCAACACGATGATTTATTGCTGGTGTTCGGCTCTTTTGTTACTGTGTCTGCCGTACTGAGCCAGACAACACCCCCTGTGGAGGCAAAATGACACGAGCTTTTAAACAACGGTTATTGGGTGCCTGCATTTTAATGATTGCAGCCGTGGTGTTTTTACCAGATTTGCTGGATGGTGAAAAACAGGTGCTGAAAGACGACTTTGAACAAATTCCGGCCCGGCCAGAATTTCAGGGCGTGCAGGAACAACAACTGTTGGATACTGCCACTGTGCTAGCCCGGCGTGAGCAGGCTCTGGCGGAACCACAGGTTGATCTGGAGCCCTCAGATGCGGCGGCAACTCCCACTGACAGCGATGAGTTGCCTTCTCAGCAGTATGCACAGGTGACTGTTGGCGAAGCGAACAACAGCACAGCCACCACTCAGCGTCCCCCAGCGTCAACGGCTGCCTCTGGCTCAGCAAATAATACAACCCAGGCACTGACGGAAAGAGCTTGGACGGTCCGGGTGGGGAGCTTTGGCCGGGTGCAAAATGCCGAAGAGTTGGTAAAACGCCTGAACGATGCTGGTTTTCGTACCTATACCCGGCAAGTAACCAATAGCCAGGGAGTGCAGTTGACCAGTGTTTTTGTCGGGCCGGATCTCCGCCGCGATGCGTTGGAGCAGCGCTTAGCTGAACTGAGAGCCATTGCCCGTGATGATCGTCTGGTGATCAGCAACTACCAGCCGCTGGAAAATAATTAGGCAAGGGCCAGCGACTTTGGTAGAATGCGCGCCGTGATCAGGCATCCTTTGGAATTACATGGTTTGGATTGATTTTGTCATTCTGGCTATTATCGCCCTTTCAACGGTGATTAGTCTGGTGCGTGGCTTTGTCAAAGAAGCGGTCTCTTTGATCGTCTGGATCCTTGCCTTTTTTATAGCCAGTTATTATTACCCTCACCTGGCAGCCTATTTCACCAGCCTGGATGATGAAATTCTCCGTAACGCCCTGGCCATCGCTATTCTTTTCGTATGTTCTCTTATTCTTGGTGCCTTAATTAATTTTTTAATCAGCAAGTTGGTGCAGTCTACTGGCCTAAGTGGTACCGATAGGGTGCTGGGGCTTATTTTTGGGGCTCTGCGCGGTGTCTTGCTGGTCAGTGCGGTGTTATTTTTTGTCGATGCCTTTACCGGTGCCGGTAAAACCGATTGGTGGCAGAACTCCAAACTTATTCCTGAATTCCGATTTATCATTGAGTGGTTCTTCGATTATTTGCAGCATCACTCGAGTTTTATGCAACAGCCCTAATACCTGTTTGTTGTGGGTGATTAGTCTTAGGCGAGGAAAATTCCATGTGTGGTATTGTTGGTATTGTTGGTAAGTATCCGGTCAATCAGGCGCTGTACGATGGCCTGACGGTGTTGCAACACCGGGGACAAGATGCTGCTGGCATCGTGACGGTGGATAACAACACCTTGCGTTTGCGTAAAGCGAACGGTCTGGTGAAAGATGTGTTTCACACCCGCCATATGTTGCGCCTGTCCGGCAATATTGGCATCGGTCATGTTCGTTATCCAACGGCCGGCTCCTCCAGCACTGCCGAGGCTCAGCCCTTTTATGTCAACAGTCCTTTCGGCATCGCTATGGCGCATAATGGCAATTTAACCAACTCAGAGCAACTGACCGAAGAAATTTTCCGTCGGGCGAGACGCCATATCAACACCACCTCGGATTCCGAGATCTTGCTGAATGTCTTTGCGCACGAATTGCAGCAGAACAATACCTTATCATTGACGGCAGAGGATGTGTTTCAGGCCGTTACTGCGGTGCATCGTAAAGTTCGCGGCGGTTATGCCGTGGTATCTCTGATTATTGGCCATGGTTTGGTGGCCTTTCGCGATCCGAATGGTATCCGACCTCTGGTGATCGGTAAGCGTGATACGGAAGCGGGTACTGAGTACATGGTGGCGTCAGAGAGCGTTGCACTCGATACCGATGGTTTTACCGTAATGCGGGATGTGTACCCGGGTGAAGCGGTCTATATCACTGAAGACGGTGAGCTGTTTACCCAGCAGTGTGCTGAGAACCCAGGCTACAGCCCGTGCATTTTTGAGTACGTCTATTTTGCCCGGCCGGACTCCACCATCGACAATATCTCGGTCTATGCCTCGCGGGTGGCTATGGGCACCAAGTTGGGTGAAAAAATCAAACGTGATTGGTCGCATCTGGACATTGATGTGGTGATCCCAATTCCTGAAACCAGTAATGATGCTGCACTGCAAATTGCGCAGGAGCTTGATTTACCTTACCGTCAGGGTTTTGTAAAAAACCGCTACATTGGCCGCACTTTTATTATGCCGGGCCAGGTAGAGCGCAGAAAATCAGTGCGCCGCAAGTTGAATGCCATTCAACAGGAGTTCAAAGGTAAGAATGTTCTGTTGGTCGATGACTCCATTGTACGGGGCACTACCTCGCAGCAAATCATTGAAATGGCTCGTGATGCCGGTGCCAAGAAAGTATACTTTGCCTCTGCCGCGCCAGAAGTGCGCTTTCCGAATGTCTATGGCATCGATATGCCCTCTGCCAATGAACTGATTGCTCATGGTCATGATGTTGACAGTATCTGTGAAAACATCGGTGCTGATGGGTTGATCTTCCAATCACTGGAAGATTTGATTGCGGCTGTTCGTTCGGTCAATCCGGATATTAAGCGTTTCGAAACCTCGGTATTTGATGGGGTTTATGTCACCAATGACATCGATCAGGATTACCTGAACCGGTTGGATCAACAGCGCAGTGATGGGGCAAAGCACCGCAATGCTGCCATGGCGATGGCGACCAATCTGGAAACCTACAACGAAGCAGATTAAGCGTTTGCTGCAAAACACAAAAGCCGCAATTGCGGCTTTTGTGTTATCTGTAAAGGTTCATTAGTGTGTAAAGGCCGGACCAAAGCCGGAACTCCACAAGATGGCAGTACCGGTTAGTACACATACCAGCAGAATCAAACCACAGGTCACCACTGAGCTGGCGTAAATAAAACCACGCTCTTCCGGAATATGCATCAAAATGGGTACTCCTACATACAGTAGATACACCGAGTACGCCAATCCAGCCAGCCCGACCAGCATCACAAACCACAGCTCTGGGTACAAGGCAGCAAAGCCTACCATAAACAAGGGGGTGGAAGTATAGGCTGCCAGCTCCAGAGTTTGGGTATAGGTTGGTTCAGAGCCAAAAGTATGCGCCATCCAATGTGCCAGAAAGGCCAGCGCAAAGACGCCAGCAATCAAGGCAAAGTACATGGCAACTGACAGCATCAGGGCACTGTCCGAGGTTAATTTAATGGTATCACCAACGCCGATACTCCAGCCGATATGCACGGCCGAATAATAAGCACAGATGGATGGAATTAGCGCAATAATCACTATATGCGCCAGGCTGTAACGAAAACTTTCATGGCGCTGGTCGATGGTATGCCACTCTTCTTTCGGGTGGGCATAGAGTCCCCATAGGTGGTTCAATATCATAATTATTATCCTTCACACTGCCTATAACTTAAGCAATTGGTACTGTTGTACCAATCGGGCTATACCAGAGTACCTCCTAGGTATAGTTCAGTTATGGCCAAATTTTGTCCGGTCGTCAAGTTATGTTGCACAAAATTTGATCCGGATCAGTTTTGGCCGCCTGATAGCTGGTTGCTTGAGCTTGAAAACGTTATAATGCCGTTTTTTTACAAAGCTGTAGATGCATTGATGAATACTGCCGAACTAGCTGTGTTGCTGGCTCCCATCCACCAGTTTTTGCACTGCCGAACGCCGGATGTCTGGCTTGAGCGTGCTGCCTTGCCTGAGCAATTACCGGCTTTGTTGATTGACCATATGCATTGCGAGCTAAAAGCAGCGCAAAGTGCTGCTTTGTTAATTCGCCGCTATGCCACAGATAACGATTCTGCTAAATCTTTGCTGGCTTGGCTGAAGCCTTACGAGGACTTTGTCTATCGGAAAGTAGGAGATGGCCATTTTACCCAAAGCAAAAATGCGCTGATAGGTGAACTCCATGCTAAGGGAACGCAGCCCTGGCAACAGCAAGTGCTGGATAAAATGGTGCGCTTGATTAAAGAGGAGTTGCATCACTTTGAGCAGGTACTGGCTTTTATCCGTCAGCGTGGTATTGCCATCCAGCCCTTGAGTGCTGCCGGCTATGCTTCGGGCTTATTGCGGCATGTGCGTAGCCGGGATCCGGCCATGCTGGTCGATAAACTGATTATTGGGGCTTTGATTGAAGCCCGCTCCTGTGAGCGTTTTGCCGCTTTGGCTCCTTTGCTGGATGACGAGTTGCAGCGTTTTTATATCTCTTTGCTGCGCTCGGAAGCGCGTCATTACCAGGACTACCTGCAACTGGCCGCCGACATCAGTGCTGAGCCGATTGATGGACGGGTGCAGCAACTGGCGGCGATTGAAGCGACGCTGATTTTACAGCCCGATGTTGAGTTTCGTTTTCACAGCGGGGTGCCGGTAGCTGCTTAAAAGCTGTGCTGCTTGATAAATAACCAGTTGTCGATTAAGCTTAGCTTCAGCATCGATGGATTATGATGCTTGTGTACGCTACCGGTGAAGGAGACACACCATGAATGCACTACCACAACCGCAAGAGACTGCCCGCAGTTCAAATCAACCCAAAGACCATTACCAACCAGCACGTCGCCATTTTGGTGAGGCGCCATCCTTATTGGCTGGTAATAAACCTTTTAGTGAGCGGCCAGAGTTAGAGCCAACCGCTATCCTCGGCTACAACTAAGTGAGCCGCCAGTTCCGACGGTTGGTTGCTTTGTATGCAGGATCTTACAGCTCGTGCCTTACAGATCCTGAAAGAACAGCTGCCAGTCGTCGGCACTGACTTTCAGATAGCTGGCTTGCTGGTACCAATCACCCAGCACATAGCGCTGGCCAGGCCCTTGCGCCAGGGGGACCTGGTGTACTTTGGGTCGGTGGGTGTGGCCATGGATCAGATGGCGCACTCCAGCTTCTTCCATCACCCGCACCACTTCTTCCGGGGTCACATCCATAATCTGATGGGCGGCACCGGATAACGTTGCTTTATACGCTGCACTTTTACGGCGGGCTTTTTTGGCCAGGTGTTGGCGATACCAGAGCGGCATGGATAACATCAGGTTTTGCCACCAGCGCTGATCCCACCAGCGGCGAAACTTTTGGTAGTCGAGATCCAAGGTACAGAGGCTATCACCATGCATAATCAGGGTAGGGGTACCGTACAGCTCAACGACCTTGTGCGCCGGTAATAACTGCATGCCGGCACTTTCCGCGTAGCGCTCACGTAGCAAAAAGTCACGATTACCGTGAATAAAGTACACCGGTATCTGCTGGCTTAATTGCTTTAGCTGGCTGGCAACCTCGCTGAGCAGTGGTTCCGGGTTATCATCGCCAATCCAGACTTCAAACAAATCGCCTAAAATATAGAGCGCATCCGCCTGTACCGCATCTTGCTGAAGAAACTGCAGGAAAGCGCTGGTGATATCGGCTCGCTCAGCGCTTAAATGCAGATCGGCTATAAACAGTGTGTGCGGCTTAGCCATTCAGCTCAGCGCGCTCAATCACCACCGGCTCGGTAGGAACATCGGCGTGAGGGCCATGGCGACCAGTTTGTACCGCCGTGATTTTTTCCACCACATCCATGCCTGCACTGACTTTGCCAAATACACAGTAGCCCCAGCCCTGGCTGTTTTCTGCCCGGAAGTTCAGGAAGTCGTTATCTGCCACATTGATAAAAAACTGGCAGGTGGCTGAGTGTGGATCCGAAGTACGGGCCATGGCAATGGTGCCAAGAGTATTGGCTACCTGGTTGTTGGCTTCGTTTTTAATGGCTGCTTTGGTGGGCTTTTGCTGCATATCGCTGGTAAAGCCACCACCCTGGATCATAAAGCCCGGGATCACCCGGTGAAAAATGGTGCCATCAAAAAAGCCGTCTTTCACGTAGCTTAAAAAGTTCTCGACCGTGGCAGGTGCTTTGTCGGCGAAGAGTTCCAGCGTAATGACGCCAAAATTGGTATGCAATTGAACCATGGGATTTTCCTTCTAAGAAAAAAAGCCATTGTAGCCTTTTTTTGCCTGTTGCGACATAGCGCGAAAGGGCGGTGCGGTGCTAAACTAGCGCTTTCGTTCAAAGAGCAGGCAGGAGTCACGAGTGCAGATCTTCAATACCCTTACCCGACAAAAAGAGACCTTTCAACCACTGGTCGAAGGTAAAGTGGGTCTTTATGTGTGTGGTATCACGATCTACGACTACTGTCATATTGGCCATGCCCGCACCTACGTGGCTTTTGATGTGATCAATCGCTATTTGCGTTTTTCCGGCTACGATGTCACCTATGTGCGCAATATCACCGATGTGGATGATAAAATCATCAAGCGGGCAGCAGAAAACAATGAAAGTTGCGATGCACTTACCGCGCGCTTTACCAAGGCCATGCACGAAGACTTCGAAGCACTTGGTTTATTGCCTGCGGATATTGAGCCAACCGTTACCGGCCATATGCAGCCGATTATTGAGCTTATTCAGACACTGCAAGACAAAGGTTATGCCTATGTCAGCAAAGATGGCGATGTGCTGTTTGATGTTAGCAAGTACGATGCTTATGGTAAGTTGAGTCAACAGAACCTGGAGATGCTGCAGGCCGGTGCCCGGGTGGATGTCAATGACAACAAAGATGACCCGCTGGATTTTGTGTTATGGAAATCAGCTAAGCCGGGCGAGCCCAGCTGGGAGTCTCCCTGGGGCAAAGGCAGGCCAGGCTGGCACATTGAATGTTCAGCCATGAGTGCCTGCCACCTGGGATCGCATTTTGATATTCATGGCGGTGGCTCGGATTTGCAGTTCCCGCACCACGAAAATGAGATTGCCCAGTCTACCTGTGCTCATGACAGCAAATACGCCAATACCTGGATCCACACCGGCATGGTGCAGGTGGATAAAGAAAAAATGTCCAAGTCGCTCGGCAACTTCTTCACGGTGCGTGAAGTCTTGGCGAAGTACAATGCCGAGTCGGTGCGTTATTTCTTGCTTTCAAGCCACTACCGCAGCCAGCTGAATTACAGTACCGAAAACCTCGAACAGGCGCATGCAGCACTCAGCCGTTTGTACACGGTACTGCGTGATTTGCCGCCAGCAGAAGAAGTCGAGCTGAGTGATGACGAAAGCTTGCAGTATGTCGATCGCTTTCAGCAAGCGATGGATGATGACTTTAATACGCCGGAAGCCTTGCCGGTACTGTTTGAGCTGGCGCGTGAAGCCAATCGCTGCAAAGACACTGATGTAGAAAAAGCACGCCAACTTGCAAGTCTGCTGCATATGCTGGGCGGCGTGCTGGGCATTTTACAAGGCGATGCCGGTGCATTCTTGCAGGGTGGCACAGCGGGTGCTCAGCAACAGGATGATGTGGCCGATATCGAAGCTCTGATCACCAAACGGAATAATGCCCGTGCGGAGAAAAACTGGGCTGCCGCGGATGCGGCCCGTGATCAACTCAGCGCTATGGGGATTATTCTGGAAGATAAAAATGGTGTTACCAGTTGGCGTCGTAGCTAATCTTTAAGAACTTAGCCCCTTGGATTCAGGCCACCAGCAAAACTGGTGGCCTGTTTTATTTCAGCTAGGCTTAATGGAGCCTGTAAGCCTGTCAGAGCAAACTACCTAAAAGGTGGTATACTGTTGATCCGGCGAAGAAAGTTAAAGCTAATTTTAAGGTAGGCGTATGCGCAATAACCAGCCAGTGACACAGCGAGAGCGGACATTTCCTAAAGAACAAAAGCTGATTTCAGCCACAGATACCAAAGGGGTGATTCAATACTGCAACGATGCCTTTGTTGAAATCAGTGGCTTCAGCCGTGAAGAGCTGATTGGCCAGCCGCACAACATTGTACGTCATCCGGATATGCCGACAGGGGCATACCAGGCCATGTGGTCGTATTTAAAGCAAGGCAAGCCCTGGATGGGATTGGTTAAAAACCGGTGTAAGAATGGCGACTACTACTGGGTAAATGCCTATGTGACGCCGGTGCATCAGAATGGCAAAGTTATCGGCTATGAGTCGGTGCGTGTTTGCCCTAAGCGTGACGATGTAGCGCGGGCAGAGGCTTTGTACGAACGTATTCGCACAGGTCAGTCAACTGATACCTGGCTGGCAAAAGCAAAGCGTTGGCTGCAAGTGAGCTGGGTGCCGGCGACAGCGCTGCTGCTGGCTTTTGGCTTGTGGCAATTGGTTGGGGTGGGGGCTGCCGCCGTCTCTTTGGCTGCAACAACTTTGTTGGTGTATGCGCTATCGCAGTGGCAGTGTGCTGCCCGGCTTGGCCGGCTCGACGCTCTTTTGCCTCAAGCTTTTCGGGACCCTTTGGCCATGTTGTCTTACACCGACGCCAAAGGGGTAGAAGCATCTTTTGAGGTTGCTATTTTGGCAGAGCAGGCGCACTTGACTACCGTACTGACGCGCATTGAAGATGCTGCTGAACGGGTGTCTGGTTTTTCTACCGATGCCAAGGTGACGTCTGAGCAAGCCATTGCCCAGATTGGCCGGCAACAACAAGAGACCGAACAGGTGGCAACGGCGATGAATGAAATGACCACCACCATTGCCGAAGTGTCGGTGCATGTACAGGAAACAGCTTCGCAAGCCGATGATGCCGACAAGTTGGCACAATCCGGCTTGCAAATTGCCGGTGATACCCGTGGTGCCATCGTGCATCTGCAGCAGTCGGTCAATCAGATCAGCAATTCGGTGCAGGAGCTGGCTGCACAAACTGGCAGTATTGCTAAAGCCGCGCAAATTATTGAGCAAATTGCCGATCAAACCAATTTGCTGGCTTTGAATGCGGCCATTGAAGCGGCCCGGGCCGGTGAGCAGGGCCGTGGTTTTGCGGTAGTTGCTGATGAAGTGCGGCAACTGGCGGCACGCACGACTGAGTCCACCAAAGACATTCATGGCATTATCACCGAGCTAACCCGTAAAGCCGAAGCGGCTGTGCATGTTGCCGAAGCAGGTAAGGGCGATGCCGACAAAGGTGTCGCTATGGTAGCCGATGCAGAAAAAATGCTGGATGGCATCAGTCAGGCCATTAACAGCATTGCTGCTATGGCAATGCAAATGGCGACTGCCGTCGAGCAGCAGGCGCATGTGGCCGATGATATTAACCGTCAGGTGGTGAGTATTTCTGAACTGGCACAGGACAGCACCGGCAAAGGCCAGCATGCAGCCGACAGTGTGTCCCGCTTGCAAGGTACAGCGCATGATTTAAAAGATTTGGTGCAGCGTTTTAGCCGGCTGCATTAAAGTAAAGCAAAGGCTTTTCTGAAAAAACGCAGCAAGTTGCTGCGTTTTTTTGTACTTAGATTAAGGCTGCTCGTGATAGCGCTCGCAGGCTTCCAGCGTGTTTTCAATCAGACAGGCAACGGTCATAGGACCAACACCACCCGGTACCGGGGTGATAAAAGCAGCGCGCTCGGCGGCTGTAGCGAAGCCAACATCGCCTACCAACTTGCCTGATGGCAGCCGGTTGATGCCAACATCAATCACCAGGGCACCGGGTTTTATCCAGTCACCCGGAATAAAGTCGGGCTTGCCCACGGCAACCACTAAAAGCTCAGCCTGGCGCACATGGTATTCCAGATCGCGGGTAAAACGATGACAAATGGTGGTGGTGCATCCTGCCAGCAGTAGCTCCAATCCCATTGGCCGGCCAACGATATTGGAAGCACCTACTACGACCGCATGCAAGCCTTTAATGTTCTGACCGGTGCTTTCCAGCAGCGCAATAATGCCTTTGGGGGTACAGGGGCGCAGTGCCGGCATCCGCTGGGCCAACCGGCCGATATTGTAGGGATGAAAGCCATCGACATCTTTGTGCGGATGAATGCGCTCTAAAATCAGCGATGCATCCAGTCCGGCTGGTAGCGGTAATTGTACTAAGATGCCATCCACCTCTGGATCCTGGTTCAGTTGATCAACTAAATCCAGCAGTTGTTGCTCGGAGCTGTCAGCGGGTAAATCGTAAGAAAAGGAGCGAAAACCAACTTCGTCACAGCTTTTGCGTTTGCTGCCAACATACACCTGGGATGCCGGATCCTGGCCTACCAGCACCACGGCAAGGCCGGGAGCACGTTTGCCTTGCTGAATTCTGCTTTGTACTTTGGCGGCGACTTTGGCTTTTATCGACTGGGCGACGGCTTTACCATCGATCAACTGGGCGGTCATAACTTTTCTCAGCAAAAGTGAATGCTGTTATTTTCTCATACCCACCGGCGGATGACCAGATACTTGCGGTTGATCCAACCGAATGGTGTTGGCGTAATGTTTTGTGGTTAATTTTGCTTTTGTCGCCCGCCTGGTATAAATAAGCAGCAATTGATTGTCTGGACAAAAAAAAGGTTTGACGATACCTTGTCCGGGCGTTAATATTCCGCCCCGTTGCAGCGATGCAGCACAGTCGGTGATTGGCGCAGCTTGGTAGCGCACTTGGTTTGGGTCCAAGGGGTCGCAGGTTCAAATCCTGCATCACCGACCACTATCTCTCCCGCGTAGGCGTTTGACATGTGCGCCCGTAGCTCAGTTGGATAGAGCAACGGCCTTCTAAGCCGTGGGTCATAGGTTCGAATCCTATCGGGCGCGCCATTTGGGTGCAAGGCAAGTTTACATTGTGGTGGTTGTAGCTCAGTTGGTAGAGCCCCGGATTGTGATTCCGGTTGTCGTGGGTTCGAGCCCCATCATCCACCCCAACTCGTTCGAAATGTCGGTGATTGGCGCAGCTTGGTAGCGCACTTGGTTTGGGTCCAAGGGGTCGCAGGTTCAAATCCTGCATCACCGACCATTTCTCCCTCAGATTTTCTTCACTTGGTTTGGGTACTCTCGATCCTAACGGGTCACAGGTTCAAATCCTGCATCACCGACCATTTCTCCCTCAGATTTTCTTCACTTGGTTTGGGTACTCTCGATCCGAACGGGTCACAGGTTCAAATCCTGCATCACCGACCATTTCTCCCTCAGCTTTTCTACACTTGGTTTGGGTACTCTCGATCCGAACGGGTCACAGGTTCAAATCCTGCATCACCTATTATTTCTCATCGTAGTACAATCTTTTTTTCTTGAATACAACACCAGGACTTGGTTAAGTCCGGGGTGGATGGAATTTTTCCGGGAACATGACACGCCCGGACGGCGTGTCAAGAGCGTCCAGGGATGGATTCACAGCGTGTCCCGGAAAAATGTCCGTAACCCCGGGCGCTTGCACCTTAGGCCTCATTCTGACTTAGCGTTTGGTCAGCAAGGGGGATTGCCAGCTTTTGGCATAGCCTTAATAACGTCTCCAGTGCTGAGCCACTGGCCTGCACCGGGCTGTAGGCCAAGCCTATCCGCCGTTCCAGCCCTGTTATGGCAATAGGGCGCAGTACCAGATCCTGGCGTTGTTGCAATTGCTCAAAATCCGGCACCAAAGCACAAGCCACTCCAGCGGATACCAAACCAAGCGCATATTCAATGGTATGAATATCGGCCCGGATATCCGGTTTGATGCCTTGACGCACCAACTCTGGATACAACTTTTGCCAGGCCTCACAAGGGGTACGTTTAATCAGGGCCAGCCCGGAGAAATCCTGCAAATGGATCTGTTGTTTAAGCGCTAACGGGTGGCCGGCTGGCAAGGCCAGCTGAAAGTGGTCATGGTACATCGGCTGAAATTGCTCGCCACTTTTTAACAGCTCTGGGCTGATAATACGGGCATCACAAGGTTCATCCGGTTCCACCAGCTGCAACTCCAGACCGGGTAATTGCAGGCTGAACTGCCGTAATAAATCACTCATCCGCTCAACGCCGAGTGCTCGTATTAAGCCAAGCCGAAAGCGAATTTTATCGACCGGTTCGGTAAAAGAGCGCTGCAGCGCCTGAAACTGCCCCAGCAACCGGCAGGCATGACCATAGAGCCGCTCGCCATCCTCGGTCGGGGTAACCCCTTTGGGCTGGCGCAGAAACAAAGTGACATTCAGTTGCTGCTCCAACTGGCGAATGGCGGCCGAAAGCGAAGGCTGGGCTACAAAGCACTGGCGCGAAGCGGCGCTGACACTGCCTTGTTCGTACACCGCGACAAAATACTTCAGATGGCGTATATCCATAGTTTAAATCTATACCAGATACCAAAATAATATATTTTAACTTTATACCAAGGCTGGCTAATCTGGCTAGTAACCGATCTGTTTTTTAAGGAAAACACACCATGAGCAGAGCCCCATTCAACTGGCAAGACCCGTTCCATTTATCCGACATGCTGAGCGAAGAAGAGCGGATGATCCGCGACAGCGCTCATCAGTATTGTCAGGAGCGGTTGATGCCGCGCATTTTGCTGGCTAACCGTAACGAACACTTCGATCGCGCCATTATGACGGAATTGGGCGAGCTCGGCCTGCTGGGGGCTACCTTACCGGAAGAATATGGCTGCGCTGGCGTAAACCATGTCTGTTATGGCCTGGTTGCCCGGGAGGTGGAGCGGGTCGACAGTGGCTATCGCAGCGCCATGAGTGTGCAGTCTTCGCTGGTGATGCACCCCATTCATGCCTATGGCACCGAAGCCCAGCGTCAAAAGTACCTGCCGAAACTAGCCACCGGTGAATGGGTAGGTTGCTTTGGTTTGACAGAGCCGGATGCAGGCTCGGATCCGGCCAGTATGCGGACTACGGCTAAGAAAATTGATGGCGGCTATCTGCTAAACGGCAGCAAGATGTGGATCACCAACTCGCCAATTGCCGATGTGTTTGTGGTCTGGGCCAAACTGGACGGTGAAATCCGTGGCTTTGTGCTCGATAAAGGTTTAAAGGGCCTGAGCGCACCGAAAATTGAAGGCAAGTTTTCGCTGCGTGCTTCCATCACTGGCGAAATCGTGATGGATCAGGTGGAAGTCACCGAAGATGCATTATTGCCTAATGTCAGTGGCTTAAAAGGTCCTTTTGGCTGCTTGAACAAAGCCCGTTATGGCATTGCCTGGGGCGCGCTCGGCGCCGCCGAATTCTGCTGGCATGCAGCCCGTCAGTACACCCTGGATCGTAGCCAATTCAACCGGCCACTGGCAGCCACTCAACTGGTGCAGAAAAAACTGGCCGATATGCAAACCGACATCAGCTTGGGGCTGCTGGGTTGTTTGCAGGCTGGGCGCCTGATGGATGCCGGTACCCTGGCACCGGAGACCATTTCACTGATTAAACGCAACTCCTGTGGCAAGGCGCTGGACATCGCCCGTCAGGCCCGCGACATGCACGGTGGCAACGGCATCGCCGATGAATACCATGTGATCCGCCATGTAATGAACCTGGAGGCGGTTAACACCTACGAAGGCACCCATGATGTGCATGCCTTGATCTTAGGCCGTTCCCAAACTGGTTTACAGGCTTTCGGTTAACAGTCCCTTGGGGCTTAGGCCCCAATACGATCCAACAGGAGTTCCGATGGCCAGTTCACAGCATCCCTGGCTGCAGGCCTATCTGCAGCGTATCGAGCAGCAGCAGTTACCCGAAGTTGCTGCCAGTCGGGGTGATTTAGCCCCAGCCTTGTTGTTTCAGTTGTTTGAAAGCCAGCTGCAAAGCCGCTTGCTGGATATACGCTCGCGGCTGATGCAAGCCAAGGGGCAGAGTTTTTACACCATCGGCAGCAGCGGGCATGAAGCCAATGCCGCCGTTGCCGCAGCGCTTCGCCCGACCGATCCGGCTTTTCTGCATTACCGCAGCGGTGCCTTTTTTATTCAGCGCAGCAAGCAGGTGGAAGGCCAGACACCGCTGTACGATATGCTGCTGTCATTCGCCGCCTCGGCCGAGGATCCTATTTCCGGTGGCCGCCACAAGGTACTTGGCAGCCTGGCGCTAAATATACCGCCCCAAACCAGCACCATAGCGTCGCACTTGCCCAAAGCCGTTGGGACGGCGTTTGCCATTGCGCTTTCCAAGCGCTTGCAGCACCAGGGCAGCTGGCCGCATGACAGCATTGCTTACTGCAGCTTTGGCGATGCCTCGCTCAATCACTCCACCACCCAGGGGGCTTTGAATGCCGCTTGTTGGGCTGCTTTTCAGCAGGTGCCGGTGCCGGTGCTTTTTGTTTGCGAAGATAATGGGCTGGGTATTTCCACCCCAAGTCCCACCGGTTGGGTGCAGCAAAACCTGAACAACCGACCAGGTCTGATGTATTTTCATGCCGATGGCCGCGATCTTGCCGGCACCTATCAGGTGGCGCAGCAAGCCGCCGTTTATGTGCGGCGCTACCGCAAACCAGCCGTACTGCATTTGGCCACAGTACGACTGTTTGGCCACGCCGGCTCCGATGCGGAAGTGGCCTATCGCAAAAAAGAACGGATTGCCGATGAGCTGGAGCTGGATCCTTTGCTGTTTAGCACGGCACAGATCCTCGAGCAGGGCTGGATGAACCCGACTGAGCTAAGCGACTGGGTGCAGGCGCTGGATCAGCGCATTGAGCGTATTGCCGAACAGGCCAGCAGCCGGCCAAAACTGAACTCAGCCGCCGCGGTGATGGCGTCCATCGCACCAGAGCGGCCAGCACAGCCATTGCCAGCGCTACCGGATGCGGCTCTGCGCCAGGCTTTATTTGCGTTTGATAAACACAATCAAGGCAAACCGCAGCATCTGGCCAAGCTGCTGAACTGGGCGCTGCACGATCTGATGGCGCAATACCCTGAGATAGTGCTCTGTGGTGAAGACATTGCCAAAAAGGGTGGGGTGTACAACGTGACTCAGCATTTGGTGCATGCCTTTGGCTACAATCGGGTGATCAACACCTTGCTGGATGAGCAAAGCATCCTGGGGCTGGCAATAGGGCTGGCGCAGCAGGGCTTTGTCGCCATGCCGGAAATTCAGTTTCTGGCTTATGTGCACAATGCCGAGGATCAAATTCGGGGTGAGGCGGCCACTCTGCCGTTTTTCTCCAATGGCCAGTACCACAATGGCATGGTGATCCGTATTGCCGGCCTGGCTTACCAGAAAGGTTTTGGCGGTCATTTTCATAACGACAACTCCTTTGCGGTGTTCCGGGATATTCCTGGTCTTATTCTACTGTGCCCGTCCCATGGCGAAGATGCGGCTTTGCTGCTGCGCCAGGCGGTGCGGCTGGCACACGAGCAAAAGCGGCTGGTGGTTTTTTTGGAGCCGATAGCACTTTATATGACGCGGGATCTGCTGCAGCCGGGCGATGGCCTCTGGCTGCGTGATTACCCAAGCCCGGATACGCCACTGCCCGCTTTAGGCGAGCCTGCGGTGTTTGGTGATGGCAAGGAGCTCTGCATTCTGAGCTACGGCAATGGCTATTATCTGTCACGCCAGGCCGAGTTGGATTTGCGAGCCAAAGGCTATGCACTGCGGCTGTTGGATCTTCGCTGCCTGATCCCATTGCAGCTGGATGCCATCCTCAGCGCCATCGGGCCTTGCAGCAAGTTGTTGATGGTTGATGAGTGCCGTCGCCGCGGCTCAGTCAGTGAAGAGCTGATGACCTTGCTGCATGAAGCCAAACCCGGACAGTTTCAGATGGAACGGATCACGGGCGAAGACAGCTTTATTCCACTCGGGGCTGCTGCCTATCAGGTGTTGCCATCGAAAGAGCAGATCATGGCCAGCATCCAGCGCATGCTGGGTTCAGGGGCAAACACAGAACCACAGGAGCGCAGAGCATGAAAAAAACCGCTGTGGTGGTTTGCCCGGGGCGGGGCAGTTACAACAAACCGGAGCTTGGCAGCATTGGCCGCTGGCATGGCGATAAAGCCGCTGTGCTTGCTGAGCTGGATAAAGTGCGGGCTGAGCTTGGTCTGGCTAGCATTGCTGAGCTGGATGGTGCGGCGCATTATGCCAGCCGGCTGCATCAACAGGCAGAAAACGCTGCCGGCCTTATTTTCAGTGCCGGTCTGTTGGATTATCAGAGCATCAATCCGGCAGAGTACGAGGTGGTGGCTATTACCGGCAATTCGATGGGCTGGTACACGGCCCTTGGCTGCGCCGGTGTCTGGCACCCGGCGGCCGCGATGCAGTATGTCTGCCAGATGGCTACACTCACCGCTGGTGCAGCAGGAGGTCAGTGCATTTACCCACTGGTCAACAGCGATTGGCAACCCGACGCGGAAAAAATTGCGCTGGTCAAGGCGCTGCTGGCCGACTATGCCGGTGAGCTGTTCGAATCGATTCGCTTTGGCGGCTATGCGGTGCTGGCAGGCAGTGAAACAGCAATGCAAGCTGTGCTCAGCCGGTTACCCAAAGTCGATGAGCGTTTCCCGCTGCTGTTACCTGGCCATGCCGCCTTCCACTCACCATTGATGGCAGAGGCCGCCAGCAAAGCCATGGCCGCGATCCCTGAGAGCGCTTTTGACCGGCCCAGGCTGCCGTTAATCGACGGTTGTGGCCACATCTGGCAGCCTTATAGCACCGAGGCCGCAGCGCTCAAACGCTACACCCTGGATCGCCAGGTGCAGGGCTGTTACGATTTTGGCCTGGCGATTGAAGTCGCGGTTAAGGAGTTTGCTCCTGATGCACTTATTCTGCTTGGGCCGGGCAGCAGCTTAGGGGGCGCGGTGGCACAAAGCCTGATCCGGCTGAACTGGCAGGGGCTTGGCAGCAAAGCCGATTTCAGTGCCCGCCAGCAACAGGACCCGTTGTTGCTTTCGATGGGGCTGGCCGAGCAGCGCAGCCTGGTGCTGTAACTGCTGCTTTATTGCAGTGCCTGAGCACTCCCTTAGATTGTTCAACCACTGCTATCCTTTAGAACCGCAGTCGGGATGCTGCGGTTTTTGTAATTTTATTACAGAATAATGAAGCGGGATAATACTGCTGTTTTGGCCAAAAAATAAGCGATAATCAGTTTTGCATGAGTAAATTCATGTTTAATATAGGTATTTTTGTAGGTTATAGTGTCTATAAGTTAGCTGCTTTCTGAAAGCCGGTGGTGCCGAGTTACAAAATTTGCTATCATAGCCACGGTTTCAAAAACGGAGGAGCTATGTTGAACCCATCCTGGCGCAGGATAGTGCTGAAAGTCGGTAGTGCATTAATTGCCCCCGATCCCCAGGCCGGTTGCAGTGAAAAATATTTAGGCCCCATCGCTGATTTCATCCGTCAATGTCGTGACCGCGATATTGAGGTGATCCTGGTTTCATCAGGCAGTGTTGCTGCAGGCAGGCATCATTTTAATTTCAATCATCACCGGGTTCCCATTGCCTTAAAACGGGCCATGGCCGCGGTTGGTCAAAACCAGATGATGAATTTCTGGTCCAACTGTTTTGATTTTCCTTGTGCTCAGGTATTGCTGACCCATGGTGATCTGAGTGATCGGGTGCGTCATGTCAATGTGCGTAATACCTTCAGGCGTTTATTGGATCATCAGGTGTTGCCGATCGTCAATGAAAACGACACCATTGCCACTGAAGAAATCAAAGTAGGAGACAATGATAACCTGGCTGCCATGGTCGCCACCGTTGCCAATGCGGATGCGCTGATCATTTGTTCGGACATTACCGGGCTTTTTACCGCCGATCCCAACAAGGATCCATCAGCCCAGCTGATCCCGGAAGTACGGACCATTGATGAGCGTATTTATAGCCTGGCCGGCGGGGCCAGCTCGAGCGTTGGCACAGGCGGCATGCGGACCAAGGTACAGGCGGCCGAAAAGGCTACCACCCATGGTGTGGATACCCTGATTGTCGATGGTCACCAGCAGGATACCTTTACCCGTTTGCTGGATGGCTTTAATCCGGGCACCATTTTTTATGGCCACACAGACCCGATGTCCGGTAAAAAACATTGGGTGCGCCATACTCTGCGCGCCAAAGGCGAAATTTGGGTGGATGATGGCTGCATGAAAGCATTGTGTCATCAGGGGGCTTCCCTGCTGTGCAGTGGCATTGTGCATGTGCAAGGGGAATTTGAACCCGGCGATGCGGTGATTGTTCGTTGCGGCAGTGGTAAAGTATCCATTGCCAAAGGCGTCAGTCGTTACAGTGCCCGTGAGCTATTTAGCATCAAAGGTCAGCAGACCAGTGCAATCGCAGAGCAGCTGGGGGATATCCTGCCCGGCAGTACCTACGAAGTGATTCACCGTGATGAGATGACATTATTGGAGAGATTATGAGTACCCTTAGTTTGGGAACCAGTGCGGCGACTCTTGCCGCTCAGGCAGCCAAAGCAGCCAAAGCCGTTGCGCATTTATCAACAGAGCAAAAGAATTACGTGTTGCAGAGCATGGCCAATGCCATTCGCTCTGCTACCCCGGCTATTTTAGAGGCTAATGCAGTTGAGCTGGAAACGGCCAAAGCCAACAACACCAGTGCAGCCATGCAGGATCGTTTGACACTGACTGCTGATCGGATTGATGCGATGGCAGCGGCCATCGAACAGATTATTCATTTGCCCGATCCGGTAGGCAACAAGCGTTTTATTGAAGAACGTCCCAATGGCATTCGCATTGAGAAACGCCGCATTCCTTTAGGCGTGATTTGTATGATTTACGAAGCCCGGCCCAATGTCACCGCCGATGCCGGCGCGCTGTGTTTTAAATCCGGCAATGCGGTCATTTTACGCTGTGGTCGTGAAGCTATTCAAACCAGCCTGGCCATCGCCAAAGCCATGCATCAGGCACTGGCCGAGCATTCGTTACCCGAAGAGGTGATCACCATAGTGCCGGATCCGGATCGGCAACTGATGCTGGACTTGATTCAGCAAGATCAGTTTATTGACCTGGTGATCCCGCGCGGTGGTGAAGGCTTAATCCGCTTTGTCACCGACAACAGTCGGGTACCGGTGATCCAGCATTTTAAAGGCGTGTGCCACCTGTACGTGGATCAAAGTGCCGATCTGAATATGGCGTTGGAATTACTGTTAAACGGCAAAGTGCAGCGTCCTGGCGTCTGCAATGCCTTGGAATGCCTGTTGGTCAATAAGCATCAGGCGGCCGACTTTTTGCCAATGGTGGCTGAAGCCTTCCGTGCTCATCAGGTCAAAGTGCATGCCTGTGAGCGTAGCATTGGTTACTTTGATGGTGCCGAGCCGATTGCCGCTGGTGATTTTGGCCAGGAATACCTGGCACCGGAAATTGCTATCCGGGTGGTGGATGATCTGGATGCGGCCATGGCGCATATCGATCAGTTTGGCAGTTACCATACCGAGGTGATCTGTACTCAGGATCAGGCCAGTGCCGATACCTTTATCAATCAGGTCGATGCGGCCGTGGTGATGCACAATGCCTCATCCCGTTTCTCCGATGGCGGCGAGCTTGGCCTTGGTGCTGAAATCGGCATCTCGACCAGCAAGCTGCATGCGTACGGCCCAATGGGCTTGGAAGCGCTGACCACAGAGCGTTTTGTGGTCACCGGCCAGGGCCAGACCCGTTAACAGGTTGAGCTCAGTTACAACAAGCCGCCTACGGGCGGCTTGTTGCTATCTGCAAGCACTGATTTTAGGGGCAAATGACGAAACTGGAGCAGGGGGCTCGACTTGCTGTTTTACGCTCGCTATAATGCCGCGTCCTATTTAACTACAAGTCTGTTGAGCTGCGGCTCAGGCGAGAATCAGACTCGATTTTTTCGGCGTGACATCAAGCGCCTGAATTTGATTTTGAGGTAACAAGATGCAAGTTTCTGTGGAAACCACTCAGGGTTTAGAGCGCCGTTTAACCATTACCGTACCGGCTGATGCCATTCAGTCTGAAGTTAAAAACCGTTTGCGTGATCTGGCTAAGCGCCAGCGCATCGACGGCTTCCGTCCAGGCAAAGCGCCTGTATCCATCATTCAAAAGCGTTATGGTCAAGCGGTATTGCAGGAAGTTGCTTCCGAGCAAATGCAGCGCAGCTTCTACGAAGCCATTATTGAGCAGAAAATTACCCCTGCTGGTTCTCCAACCTTCGCACCACAGGCACTGGAAGCAGGTAAAGATTTGCAGTTCGCTGCCACTTTTGAAGTCTATCCTGAAGTTGAAGTGCAGGCACTGGACAAAATTGAAGTCAGCAAGCCGGTTGTCGAAATCAATGACGCCGATCTGGACAAAATGCTGGAAACCCTGCGCAAGCAACACGCCAGCTGGGCCGAGAAAAAAGGCAAAGCAGCTAAAAATGACCGTATCATTATGGACTTTGTTGGCAGCATTGATGGTGAAGAGTTTGAAGGCGGCAAAGCCTCTGACTTTACGCTGGAACTTGGCCAGGGCCGCATGATCCCAGGCTTTGAAGAAGGCCTGATTGGCAAGAAAGCCGGTGAGGAAACCACGCTGGAAGTCACTTTCCCGGAAGATTACCATGCTGAAAACTTAAAAGGCAAAGCTGCCAGCTTCGCAGTGACTGTGAAGAAAGTGGAAAAGCAGGTTCTGCCTGAATTGAACGACGAGTTTGCTGCTTTGTTTGGTTTAACCGAAGCTACGGTGGATGCACTGAAAACGGAAGTGCGTAAAAACATGGAGCGTGAGTTAAAGCAAACGGTACGTGGCAAAGTCAAAGATCAAGTGATCAAAGGCCTGTTAGCCAACAACGAAGTAGAAGTTCCTAAGTCGTTGATTGCCGGTGAAGTTGATGTGCTGCGTAAGCAAGCCATGCAACGCTTTGGTCAGAACCTGGATCCGAAGCAATTGCCAGAGCTGCCAGCGTCCTTGTTTGAAGAGCAAGCCAAAGATCGCGTGAAAGTTGGTTTGTTGTTGGGCGAAATCATCAAGACCAATGAGCTGAAAGTAGACGACAGCCGTGTGCAGGAGCTGATTGCCGATGTGGCGTCTGCTTACGAAGACCCGCAGGAAGTCGTCCAGTACTACAACAGCAATCAAGAGCTGCTGCAAAGCATGCGTAACGTTGCGTTGGAAGATCAAGCCATCGAGCTGGTACTGAGCAAAGCCACTGTGACCGATGCCCCTGCCAAGTTTGATGAGATCATGAATCCACAACAGGCTGCCAACTAAGCTGGCTAAGTCAACTAGGATTGACTTCTGTTGGTAACGCAGTTTTAATGGCTCGGACATTTTGTTCGGGCCATTTCATTTTCCGGCGGTAAACCGCCACTCATCAGGAAGCTATCTATGTCGTTTCAAAACACGCCACATCAGGATCTTATCAACGCTTTAGTTCCCATTGTGATTGAACAAACCGCCAAAGGTGAGCGCTCTTTTGATATCTACTCCCGCTTGCTGAAAGAGCGTGTTATTTTCCTTACCGGTCCGGTGGAAGATCACATGGCCAATCTGATTTGCGCACAGCTGTTGTTCTTAGAGTCTGAGAACCCGGAAAAAGACATCTACATTTACATCAACTCTCCAGGTGGTGTCGTCACAGCCGGCATGTCGATTTACGATACCATGCAGTTTATCAAGCCGGATGTAGCTACTGTCTGTATGGGCCAGGCTGCCAGCATGGGTGCTTTTCTGTTATCCGGTGGTGCCAAGGGCAAACGTTTCTGTCTGCCGAATGCCCGGGTGATGATCCACCAGCCGCTCGGCGGTTTTCAGGGGCAAGCTACCGATATTGAGATCCACGCCCGTGAGATCTTAAGTATAAAGGAACGATTGAATCGTTTACTGGCAGAGCATACCGGC
The DNA here is from genome assembly GCF_036327005.1 of Alkalimonas mucilaginosa. Classification (NCBI taxonomy): domain Bacteria; kingdom Pseudomonadati; phylum Pseudomonadota; class Gammaproteobacteria; genus Alkalimonas; species Alkalimonas mucilaginosa. The sequence goes on along the minus strand of NZ_JAUGZK010000006.1, from coordinate 55,890 downwards.
CAGAGCTACGAGAAAATTTGCCATGACACTGAGCGCGATAACTTCTTAACCGCCGAGATGGCAAAAGAATATGGCCTGGTTGATGCAATTTTGACACAACGGGACGCGAAATAACGGCATTTTTTTGCTATGGTATGAAGTAGCAATGCCCCCAGTACGTTACTGCGGGGGAAGTGAAAGAGGAAGTTACATGGCTGATAACCGCACTGACGGTGACAAAGGCGGTAAATTGTTGTACTGCTCCTTTTGTGGCAAGTCACAGCACGAGGTGCGCAAGCTGATCGCAGGCCCGCAGGTTTATATCTGTGATGAGTGCGTCGATTTATGCAACGATATTATCCGTGAAGAAATCAAGGATATCTCGCCCAAGCGTGAAGCAGATAAACTGCCTACTCCGCATGAAATCCGTCATCACCTCGATGACTATGTGATTGGTCAGGAGCATGCCAAAAAAGTCCTGGCTGTCGCTGTGTACAATCACTATAAGCGGTTGCGTAATGCAGGCAACAAGCCGGATGTTGAGCTGGGCAAAAGCAATATCCTGCTGATTGGTCCAACTGGCAGCGGTAAAACCTTGCTGGCAGAAACCCTGGCCCGTTTGCTGGATGTGCCTTTTACCATGGCCGACGCCACCACTTTAACCGAAGCAGGTTATGTCGGTGAAGATGTGGAAAACATCATTCAGAAGCTGCTGCAAAAATGCGACTACGACGTAGAAAAAGCCCAGCGTGGCATCGTCTACATCGATGAAATTGATAAAATTTCCCGCAAGTCCGATAACCCTTCTATCACCAGAGATGTGTCGGGTGAAGGCGTGCAGCAGGCCTTGTTAAAACTGATTGAAGGCACCATTGCTTCGGTACCTCCGCAAGGTGGCCGTAAGCATCCGCAGCAGGAGTTCTTGCAGGTTGATACTTCCAAGATCCTCTTTATCTGTGGTGGTGCTTTTGCCGGGCTGGATAAGGTGATCGAGCAACGCTCTGCCAAAGGCGCCGGTATTGGTTTTGGCGCTGAAGTGAAAAGCAGAGAAAGCAGCCGCAGTCTGACTGAAACCTTCAAAGATGTTGAACCGGAAGATTTGGTGAAGTACGGTCTGATCCCGGAGTTCATTGGTCGTTTGCCAGTGGTGGCTACCTTAACCGAGCTGGATGCGGATGCGCTGGTGCAAATCCTTAGTCAGCCAAAGAATGCACTGGTCAAACAGTTTGCCTCTTTGTTTGATATGGAAGGGGTCGAGCTGGAGTTCCGTGAAGATGCGTTAAAGGCCATTGCGCAAAAAGCCATGGAGCGGAAAACCGGTGCCCGTGGTTTGCGATCCATCGTCGAAGGTGTGTTGCTGGATACCATGTACGAGCTGCCATCGATGGAAGATGTCAGCAAGGTAGTGATTGATGATACCGTGATTCGCGGTGAGTCCGATCCTATTTTGATTTACCAACGTAAAGATCCTGCGGTCGCTGAATCGCATTAAACCTTCACCGGGCAGCGAGCTGCTGCCCGGGCTATTTCAGGCTTGGCACATGCAGATGCAGGAAATCAGCAGCAAGCAATTGAAGTTCTGAAAACCGGCCTCATATAGTTACCATATCCGTTTGCAGCTGCATGCAACTTATTCGAGAGTGAAAAATGACTGAACAACAGATTGAACGTCGTCATATGCCGGTGTTGGCTCTGCGCGATGTGGTGGTATACCCGCATATGGTGATCCCTTTGTTTGTCGGTCGGGCGAAATCCATCAAATGCCTGGACGCCGCCATGGACAATGACAAGCAAATTTTTCTGGTGGCACAAAAAGACGCCAGCCAGGATGATCCTAAAGCTGAAGACCTGTACCAGATTGGTACTGTGGCCACCATTTTGCAACTGCTTAAATTACCGGATGGCACTGTAAAAGTGTTGGTAGAAGGCAGCCAGCGGGCCCGTTTGCTTGAATTTACCGAAACCGAACACAGTTTTGCTGCTGATATCGAAATGGTCGCTACCTCGGATGTCGACAGCAAAGAGCAAGAGGTATTCCTACGCTCTGCTATCAATCAGTTTGAAGGTTACATCAAACTGAATAAAAAGATCCCGCCGGAAGTCCTGACAGCCTTAAGTGGCATCGAGGATGCAGCCCGCTTGGCCGATACCATGGCTGCTCATATGCCGCTTAAAGTTGAAGACAAGCAAAAGGTGCTGGAAATCAGCAATGTCACCGAGCGGCTTGAATTCTTAATGGCGATGATGGAAAGCGAAATCGACATCCTTCAGGTCGAACGTCGTATCCGCAGTCGTGTTAAAAAACAGATGGAGAAAAGCCAGCGCGAGTACTATTTGAATGAGCAAATGAAAGCCATTCAAAAAGAACTGGGCGAGTTGGAAGATGCGCCGGACGAATTTGAAACGCTGAGCAATAAGATAGAGCAAGCCAAAATGCCAGCCGAAGCGGCGGATAAGGCTAAAGCCGAACTGCAAAAGCTGAAGATGATGTCGCCGATGTCGGCGGAAGCTACGGTGGTACGTAGCTACATCGACTGGTTGAGCAATGTGCCCTGGAAAACCCGTAGTAAGGTGAAAAAGGATTTGGCCGGTGCTGAGAAAATTCTCGACTCGGATCACTACGGTTTGGAGAAAGTGAAAGAGCGCATCATCGAGTATTTGGCGGTGCAGCAGCGGGTCAATAAATTAAAAGGCCCGATCTTGTGCCTGGTTGGCCCGCCTGGGGTGGGTAAAACCTCGTTAGGGCAGTCGATTGCCAAAGCCACCGGCCGTAAGTACGTGCGAATGGCGCTGGGTGGCGTGCGGGATGAAGCAGAGATCCGTGGTCATCGCCGTACCTACATTGGCTCAATGCCAGGCAAGATTATCCAGAAAATGGCCAAAGTAGGGGTGCGTAATCCGCTGTTTCTGTTGGATGAAATCGACAAGATGGCCTCAGATTTCCGGGGCGATCCAGCCGCGGCGTTACTGGAGGTGCTGGATCCAGAGCAAAACACCAGCTTCAGCGATCATTACCTGGAAGTTGATTACGACTTATCCGATGTGATGTTTGTTGCTACGTCCAACAGTCTGAACATTCCGGCACCCTTGCTGGATCGGATGGAGGTCATTCGTCTGTCCGGTTACACCGAAGACGAAAAGCTGAATATTGCCAAGCAGCATCTGATCAGCAAGCAGGTAGGACGTAATGGCTTAAAACCGCATGAAATCGACATTAAAGACGATGCCATTATCGGTATTATCCGTTATTACACCCGGGAAGCCGGGGTACGTAGCCTGGAGCGGGAAATTTCCAAGCTGTGTCGCAAAGCAGTCAAAGAAATTTTGCTGAACAAAGACACCAAAACCGTGGTAATAGAGCAAGCGAACCTGGAAAGCTATCTGGGGGTGCAGCGTTATGACTATGGCAAAGCAGAAGACAACAACCGCATTGGTCAGGTTACTGGCCTGGCCTGGACCGAAGTGGGTGGTGATTTACTGACCATTGAAGCTGCCGCCGTAGTTGGTAAAGGCAAACTCACTTTTACCGGCTCGCTCGGTGATGTGATGAAAGAATCGATTCAGGCGGCAATGACCGTTGTGCGTAGCCGGGCAGAATTGCTGCGTATTAATGATGACTTCTACGAAACCCGTGATATCCATGTGCATGTACCAGAAGGTGCGACACCAAAAGATGGTCCGAGCGCTGGTATTGGCATGGTGACGGCCCTGGTCTCCAGTTTAACCGGCAATCCGGTAAGGGCAGATGTCGCCATGACGGGTGAAATTACCTTGCGCGGTGAAGTACTGCCGATTGGTGGTTTGAAAGAAAAACTGCTGGCAGCACATCGTGGTGGTATCAAGCGGGTGTTGATCCCACATGATAACCTGCGCGATTTAAAAGAAATTCCTGACAACGTCAAAGCCGATCTGGAAATTAAAGCGGTTAAATGGATTGACGAAGTGTTGGAGTTGGCTCTGCAAGAGCCGATAAGCCGCTTTCAGCCTGAGATCCTGACAAAAAAAGCAGCAAAAAGCGCAAAAATAGAAAAAAATGCCCATTAAAGGCTTTTCATTCTCTATGGCTGTGCTAACTTAGTGAAAGTTCTCCAGCCCTTATCTGATAAGGGCTGGGCTCAAAGTGGAAAAATTGTTGTATGAAGCTCTCTTCTGCTTGCAAGCGCTCTGAATGCTTGTTATAACAAGGAGCGTGATTACAACATCAATACGTGTAGTTGTTGAAAACAATAACAATTGAAGGGGATGATATTGTGAACAAGTCTCAACTTATCGACAAAATTGCTGCTGGTGCAGAACTGTCTAAAGCCGATGCTGGCCGTGCGCTGGACGCTTTTATCGGTGCTGTGACTGAGGCTCTGAAAGAGGGTGATTCTGTTGCTCTGGTTGGTTTTGGTACTTATGCTGTTCGTGAGCGTGCTGCCCGTACCGGCCGCAACCCACAAACGGGTGCGACCATCCAGATCGCTTCAGCGAAGATTCCTTCATTCAAGCCAGGCAAAGCGTTAAAAGACGCAGTCAACTAAGAATGAGCTTTACTCGGCGCGCCGGGTAAACCAGTCAGGCATCCGAAGTAGTGTATTGGTAGCGAAAGCAACTAATTTTAAGGCTTCAGGTTTCATCGCCAACTGCTTCGCCAGGACTTCAATCAGAAAGGCGCATCTGTTAAGATGCGCTTTTTTTATGACGTGATTTTATGCGTTGCAAACAGAGATAAAGGCACGATGTTAGAGAAAATCAGAGAAGGTTCACAGGGACTAACCGCCAAGATTATTCTTGGTTTGGTGATCCTGACATTCGCCCTGGCCGGGGTGGGTGGCTACCTTGGTTCAACCAAGGAAACACCGGCTGCAGAGGTGAATGGCGAAAGCGTATCACGGGTTGCTCTGGAGCAGGCTTACCAAAGTGAGCGGGCCCGGATGGAACAGCAGTTTGGTGAGATGTTCGAAATGTTGGCATCCGACCAGGCGTATATGGCGGGTTTTCGTGCCGATGTACTGGAGCGGTTGATTGACGAGACATTGCAAAAGCAATACGCCAGACAACTGGGGCTTCGCGTCAGCGATGACGTGGTGCGTGATTTGATACGTTCATTGCCTGAATTCCAGATCGGTGGTCAGTTTAATAATGAACGTTATCTGGCATTGTTACGCCAGACGGGCATGCAAACCGGAGAATTCCGCGATATGCTGCGGGAGCAAATGACCCGCCAACAGCTGATCCGTGGCCTGATTTTATCTGAGTTTGCCACTCCGCGAGAATTGCAGCGTTTGCTTGCCTTGCAACAGCAAAGCCGGGATATCCAGCATGTGATATTTTCTGCTGGAAAATTTGTTGATCAGGTGGAACTGACAGATGCGATGATCGAGCAGTTTTATTACGACAACTTACAGCGTTATGAAACGGAAGAAAAAGTAGCGGTGCAGTTTATTGAGTTGTCGGTAGAGCAGATCGCACGGGAGATTTCAGTCTCTGAAGCCGAAGCACGGGCATTTTATGACGCAAATCTGGCTTTATACAGTACTGAAGAACGTCGTCAGGTGGCGCACATCCTGTTTGAGAGCAATGGTCGCAATGATGAGATCAAAGCCAAAGCAGAACAGGTACTGGCTGAGTTACAGGCTGGAGCCAACTTTGCCGAAGTTGCCGCCCGAGAGTCTGACGATACTTTTTCCGCAGCAGAAGGTGGAGTGCTACCTTGGTTAAATCGCGGGGATATGGAAGCTTCTTTTGAGAATGCTGCTTACGCATTAACAGAGCAAGGTGCTTTGAGCCCGGTAGTACGAAGCAGCTTTGGTTACCATATTATTCAACTGCACAATTTTGAACCGTCAGTACCACAAGATTTTGCTGAGGTGAAAACGGATATTATCCATAGTCTGCAGCAAGAGCGTGCTTATGATCGCTTCTTTGAGATCCAGCAATTGCTTGCGGATGTCAGCTTCGATGTGCCAGACAATCTGCAGGAAGCAGCTGATGTGACTCAATTGCCCCTGCGCAGTCAGGCTTTATTCTCACGTCAGCAGGCCCCAGCCCCATTAAACCATCCGCAGGTACTGCAGCGTTTGTTTAATTTGCGCTTTATTGGCCAGGCTTTGAACAGTGAGCCGATTGAAATTGGTGCCCAACATCAAGTGGTGGTCCGTGTGACCGAGCATCAGCCTGCCCGCACACAGTCGCTGGACGAGGTGCGGGATCAGGTAGTGGCATCACTGCGCCGTCAGCAGAGCTCAGAGCTGGCTCGTCAGCAAGCGGATGCGGTATTGGCGCAGTTCCGTCAAGACGGTGATTTTGCTGCGGCTGTTAAAGCTGTGGGGCTGGAGCCTCAAACGGCCAACAACGCTTCACGTTTTGGTGGCAGCCTGGATGCGGAGATCCGCGCCAAAGCTTTTGCTCTGCCTCGACCGAATGAAGAGCAAGCAGTGAGTGCCGAACTGGTTGAGCTGATGAGTGGTGATATGGCTCTGGTAGCGGTCACAGCAGTTCGCGATGTTGAAGTAACTGAAAAGCCAGGTGTCGAAGATCTGGAGCGCTTTGCTAACCAGCATGCGCAACAGACTTACGAAGCCATGCTGGCGGCATTGAAAGCCAATGCAAAAATTAAACGGCCCCGCCTGGATGTCACGGATGAGCGTTTCTAACACACGGTAGGGTAGCAATAAAACCCCGCGCTTTGTCGCGGGGTTTTTGTTGGAGAAGCTGCGTACTTAACTTAGTCCCATCAGTTTTTTCGTATGCGGGTGCTGTGGTTGCAGCAACAGCTGCTCCGTTGGACCGGACTCGACAACCTTGCCATGCTGCATCACCAGGCAATAGTCACTGATATGGCGAACCAGCCGTAAGTTCTTACTGATCAGCAAATACGACAAGCTTCTTTGTTGCTGTAACTCCAGCAGCAAGTTGACAATTTGGGCCCGCAATGTCGGGTCCAGCACGGTCAGGGCTTCATCCAGGATCAGGATCTTGGGGTCCAGGATCAAAGCCCTGGCCAGAGCCAGCCGCTGTTGTTGTCCGGCTGAAAACATGTGCGGATAAAAGCCAATGTGCTCATCCAACAAGCCAACTTGTTGCAGGCTCTGCAGGACTTTCTGCTGTCGCTGTTTTTCATCCAGTACTGTGCTAAAGCGCAGCACATCGTCCAGCATGGCTCCAACTTTCTGACTTGGGTTCAGCGCCCGCTCGGCATCCTGGAACATGTAGCGGATTACATGATTGTATTTCCGATAATGACTGAGGGTAACGGACTGACCAGCCAGGCGGATTTCCCCCTGATCAGGTTGTTCTATGCCAACCAGCACTTTAGCCAGCGTACTTTTTCCTGAGCCAGTCTCTCCTACCACCGCCAGGGTTTCACCAGCATTCATGGAAAAACTCACTTGGTCCAGTGCTGTAACCGTGGTTTGCCGGAATAACCCCTGCTGTTTGCGGTAACTCTTGCTTAGATCGACCACTTCCAACAAATGACTCATCGTGGTTCCTTGTACTGCAGTGGGAAATGGCAGCTAAAGTAATGATGCTGTTTGCGCTCCAGGCTGGGAGTATGCACACATTCACGGCGGGCATTGGGACAACGTGGGCCCAGCCGGCAACCCACCGGCAGATGTTGCAAGGTGGGGATACTTCCCGGCAGAGCGTACAATTGGCTTTTGGGTGCCAAGTCTGGTTGAAACTCAGGCACACTTTTAATCAGTGCATCGGTGTAAGGGTGATAGGGTTGTGCTAATAGTTTAGCGGTTTCGCCGGATTCAACCAACTGGCCACAGTAGAGGACCGATAAACGATGGGTATAGCGGGCGATACTATCCAGCTCGTTGCTGATCAGCAGTACGGACATGCTTTTTAGTTGATTCAGGCTGCTGATTAAACGAAACAGTTGGGCCTGAGTCGAAGCCTCCAGTGCCGTGGTGGGCTCATCGGCAATCAGTAACTTCGGATTTTTCGCAATGGCCATGGCGATCATCACTTTTTGACAGACCCCTTCCGATAACTGATAAGGGTAGCTTTCCAACACCGATTGATGTTCCTTGATACCTACTTTATGCAGCAACGCGATGGCTTTTTTACGCTTTTGCCGGGCTCTGTTCCACCAGCTTCCTTTCAGCTGGCTATTGGGGATCGACTCATGCAACTGCTCCGCTATCAGAGCGGTAGGATCCAGACATTTACTCGGTTCCTGGTAGATCATCGCAATGTCACGACCAATAATCTTTCGTTGCTGATCGTACGGGAGTTGCAGCAAATCGACACCGCACCAGTGGAAGCGATCGGCTTTGATGCGCCAGCGTTGATTCAGTACCCCGACAATGGCTTTGGCAATCAGACTTTTACCTGAGCCAGATTCACCGACCAAACCACGTATTTCACCTTCCCGCAGGCTTAGGCTCACCCGATCAACTGCTCTTATCAGGCCCTGGCTGGTTTCCAGCTCCAGCGTCAGATTTCGGATATCCAGTAGTAACATCAGCTTTCCTGTCGTTTGCGCACAGCAGTTCTCAGGCCATCAGATACCAGATTGACGCTAAGCACTGCAATAAAAATAAGTAAGCCAGGCAAAGCAATACTCCAGGGTGACAGGTAAATCAGATCCAATGCATCTGCCACCATCAGGCCCCATTCAGCTGCGGGTGCCTGAGCACCAAGGCCCAGAAAGCCCAAGGCAGCAATATCCAGTATAGCGGTGGATAAGGCCATACTAAACAGAACGGTGAGTTGCTCCCAGGTATTGGGGAAAATGACATGACGTAAGATTTGCCAATTGTTGGCACCATCCAGCCGGTAGGCAACAACATAATCCTGCTCCAACTGCTGCAAAATAGTGTTGCGTATCCCATGCACAAACTGGGGTAGCAGTGCCAGCATAATGGCCCAGATGGTATTCATCAGACCAGGGCCAAGGATCGCGACAATAATGATAGCCAGCAGTAAGGACGGAATGGTTAATGCCAGATCCAGGATATGATTAAAGACACTGGCACGAAAACCTTTACTCATACCTGCCAGTACTCCCAACAACAGGCCCAGCAAAAGAGCTCCTAATGCCGTAATGAGTGCAATGCCAAAGGTATAACTGGCCCCTTTGATCAGACGTGAGAACTGGTCCCGACCCAGATCGTCTGTGCCAAGTAAGTAGCGTACATCCCCCATATCATCCCAGGATGGAGGCAACAGCAGAACATCCGGGTTTTGCAGGTAGGGATCATAAGGGGTGAGTAGTGGACCAAACAAAGCGATTAAACCAAAAAAGCCAAACAAGATCAGGCCAATCACCGCAGAATGCTGTTGACGGAAACTGGCCCAGAGCTGACTCAGTGGTCCATGTTCTGTTTTGTGCTGCAACCACTGAAATTTAGCCATTGGCTTGCTTCCTTGCCAGTGGGTTTAACAAGGTATGGAGTATATCCATCAGGATATTCACCAGAATCACCAGACTGGAAATCACCAGCAAACCGCCCTGAATGGCCGGATAGTTGCGTTGGCTGATGCTGTCGAGCAACCAGAGACCGATGCCGGGCCAGGAAAAAATCAGTTCAGAAATCATCGCCAGGGTGACCAGAGTGCTAAATTGCAGGCCAAGTTGACGCAGTACCGGCAGCATGGCATTGCGCAGGGCATGCCGATACAGCACCTGACTGCGGCGCAGACCTTTGGCTCGCGCAGTCTTAATGTAACTCTGTTGCCAGACATTCAGCATCGCATCCCGGGTAAAGCGAATCATTACCGTAGTCGGATAGGTCGCCAGTACAAAAGCGGGCAGCCACAAGTGACGGATGGCATCCTGCATTGCAGCCTGCCAGTAGGTTTGGCCAGATAACAGGATATCCGGCAGCATAAAGCCAGTAACGACAGGGATCTCATAGAGCACACTAATGCGGCCAGAGGTTGGGAACCAACCTAAGCCAATACTAAATAGCATGATCATCAACAAAGCCCACCAGAAAATGGGCAGCGAATAGCCAAGCAAAGCGATGGTTGAAATAGCCCGGCCAGACCAATGGTTGACTTTGATAGCCGCCAGAAGGCCAAGAGGAACACCCAGTACAAAGGAGATCAGCAGTGCATAAGCCACTAGTTCCAGGGTTGCAGGAAACACCTGCATCAGCTCATGCAGCACAGGCTGCTGGCTTGCCAGCGATAAGCCCCAATCCCCTTGTAATATCCGTTGTAAAAAAGCGATGTATTGCTGCAAATAGCCATTATCCAACTGGTATTGTTGCACCAGTATCGGCAGCAGTTCATCATCCGGCTGCTGAATACCACTGAAGTTCACCAGCGCATCGCCCGGAAACAAATGGCCAAGGCTGAAGGCAAAGCAAGTCAGAGCAAAGAATACAAAAGACAGTAAAAATAAACGACGTATCAGATAATGCCAGATCATGGCGTATCCTCATCAGCCGTCTGTTTGTATGCTTTGGACAGGTCAATACCCCCATAAGGGTTGATGGTGATACCGCCGATATTGGCATTCACCGCTTGAAAACGTTTGGCATGCGCCAGCGGCAGCAAGGGCAGATGTTCCGCCAGATACTGCTGGGCGGCCCAGTAGTAACTGCGGCGTATTGCTTGATCATCCGTCAGGAGTGCCTGTGCCAGTAAGGCATCGAAGGCCGGATCGCACCAGAGCGCTCTGTTTGTGCCGCTGTTTACGCCGTTACAGCTTAATAGTGGCCGGAAGAAGTTATCCGGATCGGTGTTGTCGGCATTCCAGCCCAACAACACCGAATCGTGCTCACCCAGGCGTAACTGGCGGCGAAATGCATTCCACTCCAGAGTGATAATAGTGGCCCGGACGCCAATACGGGCCAGATCCGCTTGCATCATTTCAGCCATCCGTGGGGCATTGGGATTGTACAACCGTTGTATCGGCATGGCCCAGATGGTCATAGTAAAGCCATAGGGGTAACCCGCTTCACTGAGCAGCTGTCTGGCGGCATCGGGGTCGTAGCGCTCAGCTACCAGGGTAGGATTATGGCCCCAGGATGTAGGGGGCAGCAGGGTCGAGGCGGCCTCTGCCTGACCAAAGTACACCGCTTGTAAAATAGCATCGCGGTTAATGGCCATGGCCAGTGCTCGCCTTACTTGTGCATCATCAAAAGGAGCTCTGCTGGTATTAAAAGCCCAGAAGCCAACATTCATGCTGGTTTGCTGTTGGACCCGGATATCCTCCCGTTTGCTGATCAGCTCCAGCTCAGCCATCCGCGGGTAAGCCGTGATGTCGCATTCGTGGGTGAGTAAACGCGCCATACGTTTGGCATTATTGGGTTCAATATCGATCACCAGCTGTTCCAACTGGCTTGGTACCCCCCAATAGTTATTATGACGGTAATAGCGTATAAACACATCTTTACGGTATTCACGAAACTTAAAGGGACCGGTGCCTATCGGATGGGTATCCAGCCGCTGAGGTTGGTTTTGCTCCAGCAGTTGCTGCGCGTATTCAGCCGAATGGATCACGGCAAAATCGGTTGCCAGATTGGATAAGAAAGAGCTATCGCGCTGGCGTAGATAAAAGACCACCTGATCCGCTGTTGGGGTAGCAATACGAGTGACGCGGTTGCCCCAGTCGACGGTTTGAAAATACGGGTATTCGCCACCGTTCACGGCGTGGTAGGGGTGGTCCTGCTGCATCACCCGTTCAAAACTAAAGCGCACATCTGCGGAGTTGAGCGCTCTGCTGGGGGTAAAATAATCGGTTTGGTGAAACTGTACCTCAGGTCGCAGATAAAAGGTGTAACTAAGACCATCTTCGCGGCGCTCCCAATGAGTGGCAAGGGCGGGGACAAACTCACCGGTCTCAGGATCAATATCCAGCAGACGGTCATACAATTGACGGCTGGTGGCATCAATGGTGGTACCCGAGGTAATCAGTTGCGGATTAAAGCTTTCTGGCGAGCCCTCACTGCAGTACACCAGGCCAGAGCGAACTTCCGCTGGCATTTCAGGCTGACATGCGGTGAGCAGTAAGCCAACAAGTGCGACGGGGGCGATGGCATTAATCGCTGGTTTCGGCATGAGAGTCCTGCTGGCTGTCCAATAACTGGTATTTTTTCATGTAACCACGTAACTGATGATAGGTTAAACCCAGGCATTCGGCAGTTTTTTTCTGATTGTATTGGCAAGCCGCCAAGGCTTGCTTCAGTAAATTGATTTCAAACTCTTGTGAGAGCGTTTTAAAATCTACCGGTTGTTCCGGGTTCAGCGCTGGTGTTTGAGGCTGCACTGGATGGTTGCTTTGGTCCGGGGCGTTGGAAGCATTTTGCAAAGAGCTGGTTTTGGTTGCCGTGGTCTGGCGATCTCTGGTTTTGACCCGCTGCTTTGGACGGAAAGGAGACTCAAAGGGATCCAGCAAAATCTCATGCACGGGTACATAAGGGTTGTTGGTGCGGTAGACACTGCGCTCCACCACATTTTTTAGCTCACGTACATTGCCTGGCCAGTGGTAGTCCAGCAGCACTCTTTTTGCTTTCTCGCTAAAGCCACTGAACAATTCAAACTCAAGTTCACGTGCCATGTTGATAGCAAAGTGTTCGGCCAGCAACAGAATATCTTCCCGTCGCTCGCGCATTGGCGGCAGGGTGATGACATCAAAAGCTAACCTGTCCAGCAGATCAGCCCGGAACTCGCCTTGCTCGGCCAGCGCCGGTAAGTCTTCATTGGTGGCGCATATCAGTCGAACATCGACTTTAACGGAGCGACTGCCACCGACTCGTTCAAATTCGCCGTATTCAATCACCCGCAATAATTTTTCCTGCACCAGGCTTGGGGTATTGGCCAGTTCATCCAAAAATAAAGTACCGCCATTGGCGCGTTCAAAGCGGCCTTCATGGCGCTTACTGGCACCGGTAAAAGCACCTGCTTCATGGCCAAAGAGTTCACTCTCCAACAAGTTTTCATTGAGGGCAGCGCAGTTCAGTGTCAGGTAATTCTGATCCCAGCGTTGCGACAAAAAGTGCAAGCGGGCAGCTATCAATTCTTTACCGGTGCCGCGTTCACCGATAATAAGCACCGGTTTACTTAGCGGGGCGGCTTGCGATACCTGCTCCAGCACGGTCAGAAAACTGTTGGACTGGCCGATCAGATTATCTTGTTGTTGTGTTCTGCGCATCGGATTACTTTAGCGAAAATGACCAAATAGTAGTGTATTTCATTATAGAGCTAAGCCCTAGTGCTTTCTGCATAATTTATTTCATTAATAAAATCAGTAGTTAAGCAATAGATAAAAGTTGGCAAGAAATGTGAATGGTCTCTAGTGTATCCCAACCAATAGAAGAGGTAACTACGATGGGTATTTTCAGTCGCTTTACAGACATTATCAACTCAAATTTAAACTCGCTGCTGGATAAAGCCGAAGATCCGGAAAAAATGGTGCGGCTGATCATTCAGGAGATGGAAGACACTCTGGTAGAGGTGCGTTCTTCTTCTGCCAAGACCATTGCCGAGAAAAAAGATTTGCAACGGGCGTTGAATCGCCTGAACGATGAAGTTACTGACTGGCAGAGCAAAGCCGAGTTGGCATTATCGAAAGAGCGGGAAGATTTAGCCCGTGCTGCTTTGGTCGAGCGTGAAAAAGCGGCCGATCAAGTCAGAGCGGCGGAAGCGGATATTGCGCAACTGGACGAGCACATCAACAAATTGCAGCATGAAGTGGCGCAATTGCAGGAAAAACTGGCGGATGCCAAAGCCCGGCAGAAGTCGATGTTGATGCGGCAAAAAACTGTGGCCAGCCGTCTGGATGTGAAGCGGACGCTGAACAGCGATAAGCTAAACGATGCCATGCACAAGTTTGAGCGCTATGAGCAAAAGATTGATTCGATGGAAGCGCAGGTCGAATCCTACGATCTGGGTAAGAAAACCCTGAAAGATGAATTTGCCGAGTTGGCCGCGCAAGATAAGATTGATAATGAGCTGGCAGCATTAAAAGCAAAAGTTGGCAGCAAAAAAGACAGCAAAGCGGACTAAGCGGACCAGGCAGACAAGGAGCCAGCTATGGACATTCAGCAAATGATTTTCGTGCCCATGATCTTATTTATGATCTTTGTGGCACCGCTATGGGTGATTATGCACTACCGTAGCAAAAACAAGATTGGTCAGGGACTGACCGATCAGGAACTGGGCCAGCTCAATGAGCTGGCGCGTAAAGCCGATAAAATGGCCGAACGCATTAAAACGCTGGAGGCGATTTTAGATGCCGAAAGCCCGCGCTGGAGGCAGCGTCATGACTAAGTCACGCAAACCGCTATTACGCGATGATCGCAATGGCAAACTTGCCGGGGTCTGTGCCGGTGTTGCTGATTACTTTGGTATGGAAAACTGGCTGGTTCGTATCATTACCCTGGCCGCTTTGTTCCTTGGTATGGGTAGCTTTGTGCTGGTGCTTTATTTTGCCGCCTGGGTGGTGCTGGAGAAGAAATCCAAGTACGAGGCCAACCATGGCAGTATTGCGCCGGGCAGGGATGAAGACAGTGTCGAGGTAAAAACTCAGGTGTGGCAAAAAGGTGAGCCGCCAAAGCAGGCACTGCAGCATCTGAACCATAAATTTACCAGCCTGGAATTACGGCTGCGGGATATAGAGCGTCATGTGACTTCCAGTACTTTCCAACTGAACCGAGAGTTCAATAACTTGTGAACTTTCGTTGACACCTGGTCATAGGCTTGCTCAGTCATCCGGACAGCAAGCCGTCTGGCTTGCTTCCAATCGTACTAATTTCTGCTATCTGTAGTGCATCCATCCATCCGTTGAATAATGAATAGGTCGTATGCACAGCACGTCAAAATCCCCAGCCACTTTATGCATTCATGCTGGTAAAACACGCAATGAACATGGCAGTTTAGCCACCCCTTTGTATCAAAGTTCTACCTTTATTTTCGACAATGCCGAGCAAGGTGCCGCCCGCTTTGCCGGCGAGGAAGCCGGTTACATCTACACCCGGCTTGGTAATCCCACGACTCGCGAGTTGGAACTGAAAATTGCCGCACTGGAAGGGATGGAAGATGCAGCGGCTACAGCCACCGGGATGGCGGCAGTATCGGCGGCCACTTTAACTTTTTTGCAGCAGGGCGATCACATGATATGCAGCAAAGCCGTCTATGGCTGCAGTTTTGCTCTGTTTAGTCATCAGTTTGCCCGCTATGGCATCGAGGTGAGCTTTGTGGATATGACTGATCATGCGGCGGTGCAAGCTGCGCTTCGACCCAACACCAAATTGCTGTTTGCTGAGACCCCGATTAACCCCAATCTGGTGGTGCTGGACTTAGCGTTTTTGGGCAGCTTTGCCCGCCAACATGGCTTGCTTTCAGTGATTGATAATACCTTTTTAACGCCGTTACTGCAGCGCCCGGTCGACTTTGGCATTGATATAGTCATTCACAGCGCAACCAAGTATCTCAATGGCCATGGCGATGTGGTGGCTGGTCTGGTGGTGGGCAACAGCAGCTTGATCCATCAAATCAAAATGACCACCTTAAAAGACATTGGCGGAACCATTAGTCCGCATGATGCCTGGCTGATCATCCGTGGCATGAAAACCCTGGCTGTGCGGATGGAGCGCCATTGTCAGAATGCACAGCGGGTGGCTGAGTTTTTACAGCAACACCCGGCAATAGCTAGGGTTTACTATCCCGGTTTGCCAGATCACCCCGGGTACCGTTTTCTAGGTACACAGATGAAAGCGGCGGGTGGGGTGCTGGCATTTGAGCTCGATGGCAGCCTGGAAGATGGCCGCTACTTTATCAATCAATGTCAGTTGCTTAGCCTGGCAGTGAGCCTGGGCGATGCCGAGTCACTGATCCAGCATCCGGCTTCAATGACACACAGCCCTTACACCGCGGAAGAGCGTGCCATGGCCGGCATCAGCGATGGTTTGATCCGGGTCTCGGTAGGACTGGAACAGGTGGAAGATATTGTCGCTGATCTGGCCCAGGCTTTAGCCGCCATGCAGGCTCAGCAGGCTAGCTCAGCCTGATTGACGACCACTCGGTAAGCCCCGTTGTAATTTAATCTTTACGACCAGCCGCAGGCTAAGTTGCGCTGGCCTGATTAACAGCCGAACCCATTTCGACTAGTATCGGTCACAGCTACAAGGGCTGGTCCCGCAAAAGAATACAAGCAACAGGGTGTCTATGAGTAAGTCAAGCAACTATGTGTCGAGGCAGTCCGACGAGCATGGTGTTATTGCCTGGTCGGACGAAGAAAATCAAATCTGGCATGAACTGATCACACGTCAGCTCAGCTGCATTGAAGGTAAAGCCTGCGATGAGTTTATGGCCGGGTTGGAGCGGCTGCAACTGCCGACGGATCGCATTCCGCAACTGGAAGAAGTGAGCAAAGTACTGCGTGAAACCACCGGCTGGGAATGTGCCGAAGTGCCGGCACTGATCAGCTTTGATCGCTTTTTTGAGCTGCTGGCCAACAAGCGTTTTCCGGTCGCGACCTTTATTCGCTCGCGCGAAGAGTTCGATTATCTGCAAGAGCCGGATATTTTCCACGAAATCTTTGGTCATTGCGCCATGCTCACCAATCCGGCTTTTGCCGAGTTCACTCACGCTTATGGCAAAATTGGCCTGGCTGCCAGCAAAGAAGACCGGGTCTACCTGGCGCGTTTGTACTGGTTTACCATTGAGTTTGGTTTGCTGCAAACCCAAGACGGCCTGCGCATCTACGGGGGCGGCATTTTATCCTCCCCGGGAGAAACCATTTATGCGCTGGAGTCGGAAAAACCGGAGCGTAAGCCCTTTGATGCCATCGATGTGTTAAGAACTCCGTACCGCATTGATATCATGCAGCCAATATACTTTACCATCAGCCAAATCAATGATCTGTTTGATATTGCGCACCTGGACATGATGTCGCTGGTGCAGCAGGCCAAGCAGTTGGGTTTGCATGCGCCTAAATTTCCGCCTAAACAAAAACAAGCAAGTTAGAGAGGAATCGATGTCAGAGTTAACCACCATGAAGTGCGAGGCATGCCGCGCCGATGCACCCAGAGTATCCGATGACGAATTGCCGGTATTGATGCGACAAATCCCGGATTGGACCCCTGTCGTGCGAGACGGTATTTTGCAACTGGAGCGCCAGTACAAGTTTAAAAACTTCAAAACGGCCTGGGCTTTTCACCATAAAGTGGCCGAGATGGCGGAAGAAGAAGGCCACCACCCGGCCTTGCTGTTGGAGTGGGGCAAACTAACGGTAACCTGGTGGTCGCACTCCATCAAAGGCCTGCATAAAAACGACTTTATCTGTGCCGCTAAAACCGACGCTTTGCTGGCTGAGTAAAGAAGTCAAAGCGACTGCCGAGGCAGTCGCTGCTTTTATCTTAGCGGTTGAAACCAGGTTGGTAACGAATGGCGATGCCAAAAGTACGGCCTTGAATCGGATAATCGCTGACGGTATTAAAGTGATTTGCTCCTGATAGAGGTAGCGGTGGCGCTTTATCTGACAGGTTATCAATACCTGCATTGAACGTGATTTCATCGTTGAAATGCCAAAATGCAGCCAGATCCAGATAGTTCTGAGCACCAATGCGTACAGTACGATCTGCAGCGTTTTCTGCTGCACCAATCCGACGCCAGCCTAGTTGTACCCCGAACGTATCCAGGTTCCAATCTAAGGTTGCCCGATGCTTGTAGTCTGCTTGCAGTAAACTAGCAAAATCTCCTGAGCAAGCACCACCAAATGTCCCCTTGCAATCAATAGGTGCCACGGTAGCATTATTTTGTCTGGTCTGTTTGGTGATGAAGGTTCCTTGGTAGCTTGCTCTTAAGGTGCCCCCCATAACCTCTGGAGCACTGAAGCGATAATTGATTGCTAAATCCACACCGGCTTGTTCAATGGCTGCCAGATTAAAGTCATTGACAATTGCTGTGCTGATTAAACCCGTGACCGGATCGCGCAAGACAGCATCACAGAGTGGGTTACCTGCAACTGGGTTGTCGATATAGCAGTTTTTTAATGCGGCTGCAGGCTGGATTTGGCTAACAGCGTCGGTGATTTTGATTCTGTAGTAGTCGATGGTGGCATCAAAGCCTCTGACCATATCGGGTGTTAACACCACACCCAGGGTGGTTGATTTAGCTTGCTCTGGTTTGATGTTTGGGTTGCCACCAAAGGTATAGGCTGCGGTAGAAGCATCAAAAGGGGTCCCTTCTGGTGCTGCGCCATACCGTGCACACTGCTCAGCATTGCCGGTGCCTAATAAGCATGGATCACCATCGAAACGGCCTGCGAAACGTGGCACAAATTGATCATTGTCTGGATCGAATAATGCCAGTGAGAGTGCAGTAATAGGGCTGGCGAATTCGCCTAAGTTTGGTGCTCTGAATGCGGTTTGGTAGCTGGTCCTGATTCGGGCATGTTGATTAATGGCCCAGTTTACTCCCAGTTTGTAGGTGTTTTTGGCTGTGGTATTGGAATACTCTGAAATACGGTAGGCTGCCTCAACGTCTAATTGGTCAAAGAAGGGTTGATCAAATAACAGGGGAATTAAGACTTCTGCATAAATTTCTTTGCTGTCAAAGGCTGCGTCCATATCAAATACACTGACGGCTGCGAAGCTGGTGCCATTGCGAAAGGCATCACCAGGAGTTTGCAAGCCTGTTTCTTTGCGATATTCATAACCTACTGCAAAATCAATAGCACCTGCGGGTAACTCAAAGAGTGCGGACGAGTCACCGGAAAGTGTGACGGCGGCCACACTTTGAGTACGTTCTCGGTTGGAATACAGTAACGGCTGACTAAAATCCCTAAGATCCAGGCTCGGATCAAAAATATTGGCGGTATTGGCGATTGCGGCAAAACGGCTGCCACCATTGCTATCGGTGCGATAAGCATTGTTGTAAATTGTCGCTGTTTCATTGGTGGCACCGTACTGAGCATACACATCATAGCGCAAGGTATCGGTAACAAACCCACGCAAGCCAACCTGGAACTGGCTTGCTTCACGGACAGCTTTGGTATGTTGCATACCAAGCCCTAAGTTGCGCTCAACCATGACCTGCGCATTGCCGTTATCATCGAAGGTGAGTCGATCACGAATGGCCGTCGTCATAAAGGGGCTATCGGCGCTTAGGGTCACGACTTCATTTACAAATACCGGGGTTTGGCCCGTTGCTCCAGCACCAGTTACCTTTACTTTGGCGTACATGGCACGCCCATAAAGATCAACATGATCACTCAGCTCAATATCAAAAAACATGCCTGCCGATAAACGGTCCATCGGCTGTGTTAGATTGCGTTCGCCTGTGATGTTGGTGGTTTGACGTGCAGCGGTGATAGAGCCACTTTCATCGATGCCAAAACTCTGACCACTTGCGATGTCGGTATAGAAACCACCAGTGTTGATCATGTCGCTGCCATTGTTTAGAGCCCAGTCTCGCTCTTTGGCCAGCAAAGCTTTGCGTTCTGAGTAGCCGATATAACCGGTAAGGTGACCGCGACCACCAGCAATTTCTCCACCAAAAATTGCTTCGGTGTTAAATTTTTCAGCGCCACCTTTGGCCGTTTCGTAGCTACTGGAAAGCTCAACACCATCGAAGTTGTCATTCATAATGAAATTCACAACACCTGCGACAGCATCTGCGCCATAAACCGCTGCCGCACCACCGGTTAAAACATCAACCTGCTTAATTAAACCTGCTGGAATAATGTTAACATCTACTGTATTCCGAAAACTAAAGGGAACTGCCCGGGTACCATTGATGAGGACCAAAGTTCGGTTTTGTCCCAAACCACGTAAGTCAATGGTAGAGGAACCAAGTGAGTCTCCCACTGTGGCTCCGGTCGCATTGGCTCCTGCTGCAGCTTGGGGTAATTTGGCCGAGATATCTTCGACGTTGACCGCTCGGTCCAGCTGGATTTGCGTTTCGTCAACCGAGGTTACCGGGCTGGAGCTGACCAACTCTGTCCGGGCTATTCGTGAACCGGTAATACGAATAACTTCTGTTGTTGCACCGTTAGAGTGTTGGGCTTGTTCGGCCTGACCGATTTGTTGGGCCAAGGCCATTTGGCTGCATAGGGCTAATTGCATGGCAACGGACAATGCAGATAAGCGGCGCCAGCTCTTGGCGCTGGCGCAGGGAGCGGGAAGTAACTTCATGCTAAGGTTCCTTTCTTTTTATCAGTGCTACGCTCAAAGATTGATTATGAATCAATTATTCGTTATTTTGATCGTGTCGAGTAAATATATATACCATCTGAGCTTGTATAGAACAAGCGCTGATGCAGTAGCTGCTTTGGCAGCTAGCTGTTTGCAATTTTTTGTAATTTTAAGCTGTCTGGTTGGCGCTCTTTGGCTATGATCAACCGCAGTAAGTAGAGGAATACTATGCACCAGCACATCGAGACGCTTTATCAAACTGCCGCAAAAAGCCAGCGGAAGATCATTGGTCTGATGAGTGGTACCTCACTGGATGGTCTGGATATCGCTTTATGCACCGTGACCGGTGAAGGACTGAATACCGAGGTGGTACTGGAACGCTTCACCACCCTGAGTTATCACGATGATTTTCGTAGCCGGGTGCGTTCAGTATTTTCAAAGCGTGCTGTTGATTTACAAACCGTCACTTTATTAAACCCCTGGATAGGCCAGGAACATGGTCGAATGGTAAATGAGTGTCTGGCTTTGTGGCAGATCCCTCATACAGAAATTGATGTGATTGCCAGCCATGGACAAACCATTTTCCATTGCCCCAGCCGGCAGCACAACGACAACCGTTGGGGCAATGCAACTTTACAACTTGGTGATGGCGATCACCTTGCGGTCACTACGGGTATAACGACCATCAGTGATTTCCGGCAAAAGCATATTGCAGCCGGAGGTGAAGGAGCACCCTTAGCAGTCTACGGTGACTTTTTATTATTCAGCTCCTCTGCTGAAAACCGTATCATGCTGAATATTGGTGGTATTGCTAACCTTACTTGGTTGCCAAAGTCTCAGGATGCGACCGCTGTATTTAGCAGCGATATTGGCCCGGGTAATACCATCATGGATGCCTACATACAGCAGCATTTTCCTGGCCTGCTGTATGATGAAGGCGCAAAGGTTGCTGCCAGTGGCAAGGTCTCTGCCGAGCTGCTGATGGCTCTGCAGCAGGATCCTTTTTTTGCACTGGATTTCCCGAAAACGTCCGGACCAGAGGTGTTCAACCTGGATTATCTGGCGCGGGCGCAACAAGACAGTGCTACCCAGGACCTGGCTCCGGCTGATGTGATGGCCACGCTAAACCGCTTTAGTGCCGAGATGATTATCCGTGCGATACAGCAAAGCTGCCAGGGACAAAATTGCACCATTTATGCCAGTGGGGGAGGGATTCACAACCCTTTATTAATGGAACAGTTAGCTGCTGCCCTGCCACACAATCGGCTCACCACCACAGCAGAGTTAGCCATTAATCCTGATGCGAAAGAAGCGGTGCTCTTTGCGGTATTAGCGAATGAATGTTTGGTAGGCGGTAAGCAGCCGTTTAGTAATGCACGCGAAGGGATCCCGGCCGTTACTATGGGTAAAATCAGCTTTGCCGATTAAGTATGAACCAGAGCCTGGCTCCTGGCCGGTCAGGCTATTCGGGGATTAGCCTGACTTTTTCCGCACTCCCCAAGCAATCATTAGCGCGCCTGACGCAAACATAATTAAGCTATAAATCGCTGAAGGGATGGCCATGGTGCTGTTGTTTAGCAGCAGTGGGGAAGTCGCAATGGCGATGCCCAAAGTACCATTTTGAATCCCCACTTCGATGGTCATGGAGCGGGTTTGCGGGCCATGACAGCCAATACTGCGAGCCGCCAGGTAACCAGCCAGCATGCTCAGCAGGTTCAGCAACAAAGCTGCGATGCCAATGGCGAGGAAAAAGCCCAGCAGCCTGTCCATCTCACGCAGCAGGGCGCCGGCTACCACCGCAATTAAAAAGAATGAAGAGAGCCATTTCACCGGTTGCTGGCAGCGTCTGGAAAAATCGGGCCAACGGGCTCTTAGCCACATCCCCAAGGAAACCGGCAGCAAAATAATCACCAACAGCTGCAACACGGTGCGGGGTACCGACAGGGCTACGTACTGACCTTCGCCCAAAAACAGCAAGGAGGCCAGATTCACCAACAGCGGCAGGCTGATTATCACAATCAGGCTGCTGATAGCGGTCAGGCTGATGGAAAGCGCGGTATCGGCATGGGCCAGATGTGCAATCAGATTGGAGGTGGGGCCTCCCGGGCAGGCTGCTATGAGCACCAAACCTACTGCCAGCTCCGGCGGCAGTTGCAGCAGAGAAGCCAGTAGAAACGCCAGTGCCGGTATGGCGATAATTTGCATGCAAAGACCGGTCAGCACAGGTTTGGGGGTTTGCCAAAGCTGTTTGAAATGCACCGGTTTGAGCGACAAGCCCATACCGAGCATGATCACGGCCAGCGCCAGCGGCAGAAAAACCTGGGTAAAAATATTGGCTTCCATAATGACCTTAGCAGCACTTCGTTGCCGTTACTATGACAAAGCATGTCTGTTAAGACAAGATGTTCATAATTCTTTACAAAAAATCTGGTCTAATTGAAGGGCTTTGTCGTATGATGCTGCAACTGATTAAGCATGAGGTTACATCATCGCTATGCGCCTTGAAATACATTGTCAGGACCGGTTAGGGATTGCACAGGAAATTCTGAATATTCTGGTTAGCTATCAGCTGGACTTACGTGGCATCGAAGTCGATGCTGCCTCCAGCCGCATGTTTGTCTCGTTTCCCAGCATTCATTTTGAACAGTTTCAGGAGCTGATGGCCAAGATGCGGCGCATCCCAGGTGTGGCGGATGTCAAAACCACGGCTTTTATGCCATCCGAGCGCCATCAAAACGAACTGACTACGCTGTTAAAAACACTGCCGGATGGCATTATTGGTATTGATACCAAGGCGCAGGTCAGTGTGATCAATGATGCCGCGTTGGATGCGCTGGGAGTGGAGCGCCAGGCTATCAAAGAAGAGCAACTGCCAAATCTGGTTAAGGGCTTTAACTTTCTGCGCTGGCTGGAAAGCGATGATGTGCTTGCGCAAACCCGGCGGGTGGAGATCCAGGGCAAGCACTTTATTGCGGACTTATTGCCGGTGATGGTACCGGATGAAAGCGGCCATGAGGTGCTGGCCGGTGCGGTCATCAACCTGAAATCGGAAAGCCGGTTGGGCCAACATATGCTCGCCTTTAACAAGGGCAATCAGGAAAGCTTTCAGACACTGCAAGCGAACAGCCCGCAAATGCGGAAAGTCATTCGTGAAGCCAAGAAAATGGCGCTGCTGGATGGGCCTTTGTTGATCACCGGCGAAACCGGTACCGGCAAAGAGCTGCTGGCGCGGGCTTGCCATGCTGCCGGTAGCCGGGCAGGCAAACCCTTTTTAGCGGTGAACTGTGCCTCGATGCCGGATAATGTGGCCGAGTCTGAGCTGTTTGGCTATGGCCCTAATGCCTTTGCCGGTTCCACTGTGGGCAAAAAAGGCATTTTTGAACAGGCCAATGGCGGCATCGTGTTCCTGGATGAAGTCGGCGAGATGTCGCGTGAGCTGCAAACCAAGTTGCTGCGTTTTTTGCAGGATGGCTCCTTTCGCCGTGTCGCCGATGAAAACGAGGTGAAAGTCGATGTGCGGGTTATTTGTACCACGCAAAAAGACCTACCAGCCATGGTGCAGGAAGGCAAGTTCCGCGAAGATCTGTATTACCGGCTCAATGTGTTCACGCTGGCCTTGCCGGCGCTGCGCGAGCGCAAGCAGGATATCGTGCCGCTGACCGAACATTTTGTTGCCCGTTTTGCCGCCAGGCTGGGGCGTAAAGCACCCAAGCTCAGCGATAGTTGTGTGCAGTTTTTGCAAAGCTACCCCTGGCCAGGCAATGTGCGCCAGTTGGAGAATGCGTTGTACCGCGCTGTCACACTGCTGGAAGGGTATCAACTGGATAAAGAACACCTGCAGTTGCCCAGTTTTACCAGTGATTTTGGCTACCTGGAGCAGGACTTTGATGGCACCCTGGATGAAGCGGTCAAACGCTTTGAAGCCAGCTTGCTGCGCAAGTTGTACCCGGCGTACCCCAGCTCACGGCAACTGGCAAAAAAGCTGGGGCTTAGCCATACCGCGGTGGCGAATAAACTGCGTGATTACGGCATAAATCGCAAGACTGTAAAAATTTAATGCCACTTTGTGCGTAAAACGATACTCCGAGCCACCAGCCCAGGCTGGCTGGTGGCTGTTAGCTGCTGAATACCCCGTAAAATCCTGCATTGTACTTATTTCTTTACGATTTTTGGCGGCCGCTTTGATGCCAGCAAAAATGACAGTGGATGTTCATTCTGGTCAAACTAAAGCAAGATAGCGCCAACCGCAGCCAGGCTATAGAGGCTGGGCATAATTAGCATAATTAGATCGTGGAGATGTCGCATGCAAGACGTGTATAACCCTTTAGGTACCGATGGTTTCGAGTTTGTTGAATACACCGCCGCTGATGCACAGGGGATTCAAAAGCTGAAAGATTTGTTTCATGGTCTTGGGTTTACTGAGGTCGCCAAACATCGCTCGAAAGAGGCCTGGCTGTACAAGCAGGGGGATATCAACTTTATCATCAATGCGCAGCCGAACTCGCAGGCGGAAGAATTTGCCCGCAAGCATGGCCCAAGTGTGTGCGCCATGGCATTCCGGGTGCAGGATGCTGCCAAAGCGCTGCAGCATGCAATTGCCAATGGTGCCAAAGCCTACCAAAACCAGATCGGCCCGATGGAGCTGAATATTCCGGCTGTGTACGGTATTGGCAGCAGCCTGCTGTATTTTGTTGATCGTTACGGCGCCTCTTCGGTGTACGACATCGACTTTAAATACTACGACAACTGGCAAACCGAGATGGCCAAGCATGGTGTTGGCCTGGAAGTACTGGATCATTTAACGCACAATGTGATGCGCGGCAACATGAATGTCTGGTCTGGTTTTTACGAGAAGATTGGTAACTTCCGCGAGATCCGTTACTTTGATATCGAAGGCAAGCTCACCGGCCTGGTATCCCGCGCCATGACCGCGCCTTGTGGCAAAATCCGTATACCAATCAACGAGTCATCGGACGATAAATCACAGATCGAAGAATTCTTGCGCGAGTACAATGGCGAAGGCATTCAGCACATCGCCCTGACGACCGAAGATATTTATCAGACAGTACGTACCCTGCGTGAGCGTGGTATGGACTTTATGCCGACGCCAGATACCTACTACGACAAAGTAAACAGCCGGGTCGAAGGGCACGAGGAAGATTTGGATCAACTGCGCGAGCTGCGTATTCTGATCGATGGCGCACCGATGAAAGACGGTATTTTGCTGCAGATCTTTACCAAAACCGTGATTGGTCCGGTCTTCTTTGAAATCATTCAGCGTAAAGGCAATGAAGGCTTCGGTGAGGGCAACTTTAAAGCCCTGTTCGAGTCCATTGAAGAAGATCAAATCCAGCGTGGAGTGTTAGCGAATGCGTAAATGGGCCTCTTTTCCACTGCGGGAAGGTGATGTGTCGCGTCAGGCACATGCCGACTTCCCGGAACAAGCGATTTATGAGCGTGAAACCGGTCGTAGTGGTTTTTTTGGTCCGGCTACACATTTCCATCACCGCCATGCCCCAACCGGCTGGAGCGATTGGCAGGGGCCTTTGCGCCCCCGCTTGTTCGATTTAAACCAGCTCACTGAAAATCAGGTGGAGTCGCCCTGGCAGGTGCCTTTGTTGCTGCACAATGCTCACTGCAAAATGCGCACCTGGCGTGTTCAGGAGAAGATGCCCTATCTGGTGCGCAATGCCGACGGCGATGAGCTGTTGTTTGTGCACGAAGGCAGTGCTGATCTCTACTGCGACTATGGCCATCTGGAAATTGTCGAAGGCGATTACGTGGTGATCCCACGCAGTACCATGTGGCGGCTGGAGCCCAAAAGCCCCATGTTGCTGCTGATGATTGAAGCCACCAACGACTCCTACCAGCTGCCGGAAAAAGGCCTGGTGGGGAACCATGCGATTTTTGACCCGGCCATGCTGGATACGCCAAAAATCAATGAGGCCTTCAAAGCGCAGTACTCAGAGCAGAGTTGGCAGGTGCAGATCAAGCGTCACGGTCAGACCTCGGTAGTGACCTACCCCTACAACCCGCTGGATGCCATTGGCTGGCACGGCGATTTGGCGGTGATGCGGATCAACTGGCGGGATATCCGGCCACTGATGAGTCATCGTTATCATTTACCGCCATCGGCGCACACCACCTTTGTGGCGCAGCGTTTTGTGGTCTGTACCTTTGTACCCCGGCCGATTGAAAGCGATCCGGGTGCTTTGAAGGTACCTTTTTACCACAACAACGACGATTACGATGAAGTGCTGTTTTACCATGCCGGTGATTTCTTCAGCCGCGATAATATCGAAAAGGGCATGGTCACCTTCCATCCGGCCGGTTTTACCCATGGCCCGCATCCGAAAGCCTTTCAGGCTGGCCAGGAGTACCGGAAGAAATTTACCGATGAAGTGGCGGTGATGCTGGATACCCGTGATGCGCTGGAGATTGGCGAAGCAGCGCTTGCGACCGAGAACCCGGCCTACGTTAACAGCTGGCAGGTTACATAATTTGGGCATCTGATTTGGGCACTGATTAAAGAGTGCTGCAGTACAAGGATTAATAATGAAATTTGCAACATTAAAGACCGGCGGCCGTGATGGTCAGCTGGTGCTGGTAAGCCGTGATTTAACCCGTTGTGTCGCTATCCCACAGATCGCGACCACCTTGCAACAGTTGTTGGATAACTGGTCGGAAAAAGCACCGCAGGCAGAGGAAGTCTATCAGGCGCTGAATGCCGGCACCGTGCAGGGCAGCCAGCCGTTTGAACAAACGCAGTGCGCATCGCCATTGCCACGTGCCTATCACTGGGCCGATGGCAGCGCTTATGTCAATCATGTCGAGCTGGTGCGTAAAGCCCGTAATGCCGAGATGCCACCCAGCTTCTGGACCGATCCGCTGATGTATCAGGGCGGCTCCGATGCGTTTTTAGCGCCTTATGCACCGATTGAAGTGGCCAGTGAAGATTTTGGCATTGATTTCGAAGGTGAAATCGCCGTGATTACCGACGATGTCGCCATGGGCATGCCGGCAGAGCAGGCGCGCGATCGCATCCGTCTGGTGATGCTGGTCAATGATGTGTCCTTGCGGGGCTTGATCCCGAATGAGCTGGGCAAAGGGTTTGGTTTTTATCAGTCCAAGCCATCGTCCAGCTTTAGCCCGGTGGCGGTTACCCTGGATGAGCTGGAAGGCGTCTGGCAGGATGCCAAGTTGCACCTGCCGCTATTGTCCACCTACAATGGCGAAGCCTTTGGTAAACCTAATGCCGGTGTCGATATGACCTTTGATTTTGGCCAACTGATTGCGCATGCTGCCCGCACCCGGCCGCTTTGTGCTGGTACCATTATTGGTTCCGGTACCGTATCGAATAAGCAAGGCACTGAGTATGGTACTGCCATTGCCGAAGGCGGGGTCGGTTATAGCTGCATCGCTGAAATCCGTATGATTGAAACCATCCGTGATGGCAAACCGGGTACCAGCTTTATGCGCTTTGGCGATCGTATTCGCATTGAAATGCTGGATCAGCAGGGCCAAAGTATCTTTGGTGCCATCGACCAGCAAGTGGTAGAGTATCGCTATCAGGGCTAATGCCTTTGGCAGTGTGCATTAATTAAGGAAAGAGCTGCTGTGGCAGCTCTTTTTGTATCAAAGGAACAATGAATCGATGAAACTTTATGGTTACTGGCGATCCTCGGCGGCTTACCGGGTGCGCATTGCTCTGGCGCTTAAAGGCATGGCATACGAGTCCATTCCGGTGCATCTGGTAAAGGACGGTGGTCAGCAGCATCAAGCGAGCTATCAGGAACTGAACCCGGCTGAGCTGGTGCCCACTTTGGTCGATAACGAGCTGACACTGAATCAGTCGCTGGCTATTGTTGAGTACCTGGATGCCGTGCAGCCAGAGCCTGCTCTATTGCCGGCAGAGCCTCAGCAGGCCGCCCTGGTGCGGGCGATGGCGCTGGATATCGCCTGCGATATCCACCCACTGAATAACTTGCGGGTGCTGCAGTATCTGACCGGCCCGTTGCAGCTTACCGAACAGCAAAAAACCGCCTGGATCCATCATTGGTTGAATACCGGCTTTCAGGCCTTAGAGCAGCGTTTGCAACAAAGTGCCGGCTGCTGTTGCTTTGGTGATGCCGTCAGCCTGGCGGATATCTGCCTGGTGCCGCAAGTCTACAACGCGCTGCGCTTTGGGCTGGATATGACGCCATACCCGACCATTCAGGCCATCTATCAGCACTGCAACAGCCTGGCAGCCTTCGCCGGGGCAGCACCGGAAGCACAAGCCGATGCGCAGTAACTGGATCCCCTGCTTTCCAAAACGCTGGCTGAACCGGTCATTATTTTTGATTGGGGCTGCAGGCATTGCTTTGCAGTGGCTGGCGGTTGGGTACGCCTGGTGGCAGGGGTTCAGTGTCTCTTTTCATTGGTGGTTTCACTGGCTGGCGCCCCTGCTGTGTGTGCTCTGGGGCACCATCCCAAGATTGCAGCTGCAGCCAGAGCCCAAGCATTGACCACTGTCGTGTGGTGCTTACTGGCGGGGACGTAACAAGCTTTTGGGTTCGACCCCGGTAATACCGGTATCATCGAAAGTAAAATCAATCTGCCCAATGTTGCGGCTAAAATGATGCCGCACCCCATCAATCTCAATCACAAAACTGCCGGGCATGCGCAAGCCGTCTTCCTGGTATAGTTTGAGTTGATGGCCGGCAATTTTAAACTCAAACCCCAGCAGCGGCGCGTCGGCAAAATCAGTGACCCAAACCGCCTCGTTGTTGTGCAGCACCAGGGACAAGGAATACTTTTGTGGTACCTGAGGAACTGCCAGCTTGTGAGGGCCGGCAATAAAGGTGTGACGTCCATCAATCCGGGTATAAGTAAAGCCAAACTCTATCAGCCGGCTGCTGCCGTCTTGCAGCTGAACTACACCGCTGCCACGTACATCGAAATAAGCCTGAGCCGGGAAACACAGTACCAGCCCAAACAGAGCGCTGAGTAGTAAAGTTTTCATCCGATCTCCTTGCTATCAGGATTGAGTAATATCAACCAGCAAACGAAGTTGCTGCCCAGGTTGCAGGTGTTGGTCAATACTTAGTTGGTTCCACTTCAGTATATCAGCTACCTGAACCCGGTAGCGTTGCGCAATGCGCGACAATGAATCACCACGACGTACCCGGTAGTTGATGGTACGGGTTACGCCGGGGCTGCCTTGCGTTGCTGCAGTCGAACTGGTTTGTGCCTGCACAATCACCAATTGCTGGCCTGGCCGAATTGTATCCCGTGCGGTCATGCCATTCCAACGAGCCAGTTCGTTAACACTCACCTGGTGTGCCCGACTGATATCCCACAGGGTATCTCCCTGTTTGACCGTGTACTGGATGCGTTGTTCCGGATTGGTGCGTTGTTGTGCCTGAGCAATGCGTCCTGGCTGGCTTAGCTGGTAGGCATCCGCATTTTTAGCAGAAACCGGTACCAACAAATGCTGGCCAATCCGAATGGTATGGCCATTGATGTCATTCAACCGCTGAATAGCTGCCACAGAAGTCTGATACTGCTGTGCTATTTTGCCCAGGGTGTCACCACGGACCACGGTGTGTCGTTGCCAGCTTAACCACTGGTCGGTTGGTGTGTTGGCCAGTTGTTCACGGAATTGAGGTTTGTTATCCAGCGGCAATACCAGCCGGTGGCTGCCATCCGGATCCGTGGCCCATTGATTAAAAGCCGGGTTTAATGCATGCAGTTCATTCAGGCTAAGGCCTGCCATTTCGGCAGCCACCGCCAAATCGATTTGACGGCCAACCTCGACAATGCCGATTTGGCGCTGATTCGGGATTGGTTGCCATGCAATATTGTAGGTTTCCGGCTGGCGCACCAGGTCTACCAGCGCCAATAGTTTTGGTACGTACGCGGTGGTCTCCCGCGGTAAGCTGAGCGACCAGAAGTCGGTTGGCAGATTGCGGTTTTTATTGTGCCGAATAGCCCGGAGCAAACGGCCTTCACCAGAGTTGTAGGCGGCAATGGCATTGAGCCAGTCGCCTTCCAGGCGATCGTGCAGGTATTGCAAGTAATCCAGAGCGGCGCGGGTCGATTCAATCACATCACGGCGGCCGTCATACCAGAAGTTTTGCTGCAAACCAAAACGCTTGCCGGTGGCAGGCATAAACTGCCAGAGGCCAGAAGCACGGGCATGGGAGTAAGCAAAGGGATCAAAGGCGCTTTCGACGATAGGCAGTAGGGCCAGCTCCAGTGGCATATTGCGGGCTTCCAGTTGCTCGACAATATAATGCAGGTAGGGCTCTGCCCGGGTGGAAACCCGATCCAGATACGCCTGATTACGGGCAAAAAAGTTGCGTTGCTCGGCAATAGCCCGGTACTCAGGCACTTCAAAGGTTAATTGCAGTTGGATACGTTGCCACACATCATCGACTTTGGTTGGATCCAGTGGCGTGACGGTGGGGGCTTGCTGATTGGCGGCTGTAAGCAAGTTGGCGGCAATCAGCTCTGCACTGGCAGCCTGGTCGAAAGACGCATGGGACGTTTTACTGACGGGTTCGGTCGCTGTTTGCGGTTGATTGGTGCTAGCACAACCTGCTAATAGAGCGGTCGCAACAACAGTTAAAACGCGTACTTTCATGCAATAGTCCTGTCAATTTTTCCATCAGCTTGCATGTTACCTGCTTGCAGACTGATTGCAAGTCAGGATTTAAACTGGTCTTTATCCGTGCGTAATGCTGTAAAGGTAGCCTGTGCCGAACTGCAATCATATTTTCTTTGCAGATCAGGTAAGTGGCAACGAAGAAAGGGGTTGATTGCTTTTTCTGTTGCCAAAGTGCTGGGCAATGTTGGCTGTTGATTATGGCGCAGTTGTTGGCAATGCGCCAAGTGTGCAATGACGGCCTGGTTGTCAGGCTCGACTGCCCGGGCAAAAGCCAGGTTGGCTAAGGTGTATTCGTGGGTGCAATAAACCCGGGTTTCATCCGGTAAGTTGACCAATCGCTGCAAGGACTGATGCATCTGCTCCGGGCTGCCTTCAAATAAGCGGCCACAACCGGCGCTGAACAGAGTGTCGCCGCAAAATAACCAAGGGGCATGATGAGGCAGGGCAGCGTAATAGCCGATATGTCCGAGCGTATGGCCTGGCAGATGCAGCACGTTCAAAGTGAGGCCAAAGTCGGGGAGTGTAAGGCTATCGTTATCTTGCACGCT
Source organism: Alkalimonas mucilaginosa (assembly GCF_036327005.1). Taxonomy (NCBI): domain Bacteria; kingdom Pseudomonadati; phylum Pseudomonadota; class Gammaproteobacteria; genus Alkalimonas; species Alkalimonas mucilaginosa. The sequence continues at coordinate 24,628 of NZ_JAUGZK010000006.1, read as the reverse complement.
GTGCGTCAGGGTGCTGATCTGGTTGGCTTCATAGGCCGGCCCATACACCCGAACATCTGGCCATTGTTGTTTCAGTGCGGCAATGCCGTCGGTATGATCCCAATGATGGTGGGTTACCAGGATGCTGGTTAATTGCTTGCGGTTGCTATGGGCAAACTGCTTGACCACATCTGCATCGCCCGGGTCGACCACCAGCAACGCATCGCTATCCGGCTGGGTCAGGCACCAGATGTAATTGTCCTGAAAAGCGGTTAATGGCGTGATGGTCAGTTTCTCTGGCTGCATCTGGTATACTCAATGGGTTGAATCGGATAACAAGGGCACAGCTACTGATGAAACCCGCTTTAAGCGCCCGTAACCGGCCAGGCCCAGCCAACTGGCAGCAAATCCCGCAAGGGGAAGCGTTGCGGGCGGCTACTGAACAGCAGTTGGCAGCGTGGTGGCCACAAATCTTTGGCTACTATCTGCTAAAGGTGGGCGACCTGAGCTGTCAGCTGGATACCACGGCCAGCCCTATTAAGCATCATATTTCGTTGGGGATCAAGGCAAGCCACTGCCAAATCAAAGCAGAATCGGATGCACTGCCTGTGCAGGATCTGAGTATGGATGCGCTCTTGCTGTGTCATGCCAATGAATTTTGTACGGATCCTCACCATCTGATGCGTGAGGTGCACCGGGTGTTGCGTGCCGATGGCTACCTGGTACTGACCGGCTTTAACCCATTTAGCCTGGCAGGGTTGATGAAGCTAAACCCCTGGTTGCGGCAGAAATCCCCCTGGAATGGGCGTTTTTTTACCCTGGCCCGTTTAAAAGACTGGCTGTACTTACTGGGTTTTGAGGTGTTAGCAGAGCAGCGCTTTTATGCCTCCAGCCTGCTTGGTAAAGTACCCGCCGACAGTCGCTGGCGTCGTTGGCTGGCGAAAAGTTTTGGTAGCAGTTATTTATTGGTAGCCCGCAAACGGGAATTACCACTTACCCCCATTCGGCCCAAGTGGCAGTTGGCAGCCAATTATGCGCCGGCGGTATCAGGAACGTTAACAACTAACCGCCGACCTCATCGTTAGATGTTGTTTTTATGAAAGCTGCCATAACTGGGACGACAGGGCTGGCGTGTTACCGGGCTTTTGAGATAGAATAGCACGCTGGCAGACAAAGTTACCAGATTGTAGCCATCCAGGGAGCGGAAATGACCAATTCAATGTTTCGACAAGACAACTCGAGTTCTTTTTTCTATCGCTTTGTCGATCTTCTTATTCTTGTGGTCACCCTGCTTAGTTGCCTCATCGCCTACTCGCAAAGCCTGACCAAAGATTACTTACTGATATTACTGGCTTATCTACTCTGCTATGCCTTTGTGGCTGAGTCGGTGCAATTGTATCGCTCTTGGCGGGTTGGTCGTTTTGGCCGGATGCTGTTTCTCTTAATAGCGGTTCACACCCTCTGTTTTCTGGCCTTGTTATCCACTCTTTTCTTCTTAAAACAAGGCGCCAGTTTTTCCCGGGTGGTCCTGGTCGGCTGGTATGGGCTGAGTATCCTCTGCCTGATCAGTTGGCGGGTTATGGCCAAAGAAGTGAAAACGTTGCGGCGAAAAAAAGGCCTGAGCATGCAGCGTGTTGCCATTATTGGCTACACCGATACTGGCCGGCGCTTGCACCAGCAGATGCAGGAGCACATTGAGCTTGGGTTTGATTGTGTTGGTTTTTTCGACGACAGGGCATTAAACCGGCTTGGTGAGGGCGCAGCTCCGCTGATTAAAGGCAGTGTCGAAAGCGCTGTGATGATGGCGCAGCAAGGTCGGATCCAAAAGCTCTATATCTGCTTACCAATGCTGGCAGAAAAACGTATTGCCGATATTATTCAACGGCTTGGCGATAGCACCGTCGATGTATTGATGATTCCTGACTTTTTGCTGAAAAATCTGATGCACGCCCGTATTGGCAGTGTGGGGGAAGTGGACACCCTGAGTGTGTTTGAATCACCGGTTTATGGCATTAAAGAATTTTACAAGCGAGCCTTCGATTTTTTGTTCAGCGCTGCTGTGTTATTGCTGATTTCGCCGCTGATGCTGACGATAGCGGCCGCGATAAAAGCAACCTCGGCTGGCCCGGTGTTTTTCCGCCAGCAACGTTATGGTCTGGATGGCAAGCCGATTAATGTGTTGAAGTTTCGCTCCATGCGGGTGATGGAAAATGGCGCTAAGGTCACTCAGGCCACCAAGGATGACCCACGTATTACGCCGATAGGTGCTTTTTTGCGTCGGACTTCGCTGGATGAGTTGCCACAATTTATCAATGTGTTGCTGGGGGATATGTCTGTGGTTGGGCCAAGACCGCATGCTTCCGCGCACAATGAAGAGTACCGCAAGCAGGTAGATTACTACATGCTCAGACACAAGGTACGACCAGGTATTACCGGCTGGGCTCAGATCAACGGCTGGCGTGGTGAAACCGATACGCTGGATAAAATGGCCATGCGTGTCAAATACGATCTGGAATACATCCGGCAATGGTCCTTATGGCTGGATATAAAGATTATTGTTTTGACCTTATTTAAAGGTTTTTCAGGGAAAAATGCATACTAAAGGAGCGCTTATGAAATCCAATTTTTTTCGTTTAAGCATGGTATCAGCGTTGGTATCCACCGCTTTTACTGTGGTTGCAGATGATCGCGCTGGCGCTATACCTACTGCCAGCGGCATTGATATTGTGCCGGAGTTAACATGGGAGTTGAAGCACGATAACAACGTCGCCAATACCCGTACCGACAAAGTTTCCAGCTTTGTCAGTGAGCTAACGCCTTCTGTCGCCATGGTATTAACCGATGGTGTCAACGAGTACAGCCTGGCTTCTGCTTTCCGCCTCGGTGATTATTTCCAAAGCCGCCAGGACAACTTCTTTGATGCAGGCTTCCGGGCTGATGCGAAAATGGAGTTTACCGACCGTCACCGCATCCGCCTGCAGGGCAATACTATTTTTGGTCATGAGCAACGTGGTCAGGGAGTGTCTGACTCATTAGGTTTTGAGGTGGACGAACCAGGTCGCTTCGAAGAGTATGAGATCAAAGGCCATTACGAATTTGGTGCCCGCTCAACGCCGGCGCGTTTGCGTCTGTCGGCTGGTTACCTGGATAAAGGCTACACCAATCTGCGTGAATTCTCTCAGTTCCGTGATTTTGATCGCCGCACTGTGGGTGCTACCTTCTTCTTCAGTACCCTGGCCTCCACCGATTTAGTGGCTGAAGTGATGCGTAATGACATCAACTACAAAGTGGTCGATATTGACCGCGGCAGCCGTGATAACAAAGACATCAGCTACCGTGTTGGTTTGGATTGGGAGATCACCGCACTGACCTCCGGTGAACTGCGTATTGGACAGCAGCGTAAAACCTTCGATAACCCATTGCGGGAAGATTTTAAAGGCCTGTCTTGGAATCTATCGGTAACCTATGAGCCGCTGTCGTACAGCCGCTTTACGCTCGAGACCGGCCGCCGTGCGACCGATCCAATGACAGCAGCGGATTACGTCAAAGACTCCACCTATGGTGGTAACTGGCAACACGACTGGAACAGTGACTTGAAAACCAATGTGCGTGTGCGTTATGTCAACTCAGACTTCGTTGGTGTTACCCAGCGCAATAAATTCTGGAACTACGGTGCGGATGTGAACTACCGTCTGTCTTACTGGCTGACAGTGTTTGCAGGCTTTGATATTGCCGACAGGGATTCAACGGTCGAGCGCTTTATTTACGATAAGCGGGTTATCAGCCTGGGATTACGGGTAGGGATCTAAGCATGAAAGGGTGGTATTTGCTCAAAGGAATGGTGTTGGCAATGGCGTTGTTCGCCTTGCCACTGCAGGCCGATCAAAGTTATCGGCTGGGCCCGGGTGATCACATTGATATCCGGGTACATGGTCAGGATGATTTGGCGCTTTCGGTGCAGCTAACCGACAGTGGTACCATCAATTATCCTTTCTTAGGGACAATCCAGCTGGCAGGGCTTACCCTGAAAGAGGTTGAGCAACTACTGCACAATGGACTGCAAGGGGATTACCTGGTCAGTCCCAGTGTGTATGTCGGTATTACCGAATACCGCCCGTTTTACATTCATGGCGAGGTACGCCGCCCCGGCGGCTACCCGTATCAGCCGGGCATGACAGTGAACCAGGCCATTGCCCTGGCAGGTGGTCTGACCGAGCGAGCTTCACGTGATCGCATTCAAATCAGCCGCGAAGGCCAGAAAAATGAGCCAGAGCAGGCGAATGTGAACAGCCGGGTCTTTGCCGGTGATACCATTACTATTTCACAGAGATTTTTCTAACCATGACGGTCACAGAAACCACACAACGAACGGAATCGGCCAATACGCAGGTCATCGATTTAACCCATATGTTCCGGGTACTTTGGCGTGCTAAGTGGCGTATTTTTTTATTGTCCATGCTGTGTAGCATTCTGGCCGTACTGGTGGTACTGAATTTACCGCAAATTTACCGCGCCAGTTCTACCTTATTGATCGAGGCTCAGCAGGCCCGGGCGGTAAAGATTGAAGAAGTGTATGGCTTTAACTCCATGCAGCAGGAATACTACCAGACCCAGTTTGAAATCCTGAAATCACGAGCCATTGCCGAGCGGGTCTTCCGGCAGCTGAATTTGGCAGAACACCCAGAGTTCCAAAGCGAGCCGTCGCTAACGGCTAAGCTACGATCTTCGATAGATTTTTTGCCGAAAGCGCCCGCTTTACCGGCAGAGGAAGTTGCTGAGCGGCGTTTTAAGCGTCAGGTTGATAGCTTTATGAAGCGATTAACCATCTCGCCGGTTCGCCGTACTCAACTGGTGGTGATTCATTTTGAAGCTGAGGATCCGCGCCTGGCGCAGCAGGTTACCAATGCCATTGGCGAAGCCTATATTGACAGCCAACTGGAAGCCCGGATGGGAATTACCCAGCAAGCCAGTAGCTGGTTGGGTGGTCGGCTGGATGAACTTCGGCTGCGGCTGGATGAATCGGAGCAGCGCTTGCATGCTTTTAGGGATACCCACAACTTAGTGGATGTAGCTGGTGTTACCAGCCTGGATGCCCGCGAGCTGGAACGTTTATCCGAAGATTTAACCCGTGCCCGTTCTCGCAAAGCGCAAGCCGATACCTTCCTTGCACTGTTAAACCGGCATCGCAACGATATGGAGCGTTTGCAAAGCCTGCCGGAAGTGACTTCGCATCCATCCATTCAAAACATCAAGCGTGAGCAGGTGGCGGTAGAGCGTCGTCAGTCGGAGCTGGCCAAAGTTTATGGCCCGCGCCATCCGCGCATGATAGCGGTGCAGGCTGAAGTTCTGGCGGTGCAGGATAACCTCAATCGTCAAATCCGCAACCTGATCAATGGTATTGAAGAAGAGGCCCAAACTGCCAGCCGTAATCTGGCTTCGCTGGAGCAGCAAATTGCCGAGTCGCGTGGTGCTTTTTCCGGCATGTCCGGGGTTGAAGCAGAGTATCGTCGTATCAAACGTGAGGTGGAGACCAACCGGGTCTTGTTTGAAACCTTCTTATCACGCCAGCGTGAGACCGAAGTAACCAGTGATTATCACTCACCAGTAGCACGTTTCACCGACAGAGCCGTAGTGCCTACTAAACCGGTGAAGCCGCAACGAAAGCTGATCGTGATGTTGGTGTTTGTTGCTACCTTTGGTTTGGGCATGGTGATGGCATTGGTGTCTGATGCACTGAACGATACCATTAAAACGGCCAAAGATGCAGAAGATCAACTGATGCAGCGGGCGCTGGGCTACATTCCCAAATCAGCCAAGCGCACCAGTTTGCAACAGCAGACCTTTGCCTACTTTGACGAGTCGATGAAACTCCATGCCGAGGCGGTACGCTCCATTCGAACCAGCCTCAAGCTGATGGCCATCGACAAGCCCTTACAGCTGATTGAGGTGACGTCGAGCTTACCGGCAGAAGGCAAATCGACAGTCAGCCTGAACCTGGCTTTTAGTTTCTCGTCATCGGGGCGGGTTCTGCTGATTGACGCCGATATGCGCAAGCCAACCTTGGGCAAACGGCTGGAGCAACCGGCCTATCAGCCTGGTCTGGCCAACTACCTGAGTGACAGCAATAGCCTGGATGAGTGCATTGTGCGTGGGATCCGGCCGAATGTAGACTTAATGCCGGCTGGCTCTATTCCGCTCAACCCGCTGGAGCTGCTGAGCTCAGAGCGCAAGGTAGAGCTGTTGGAGCTGCTGAAACAGCAGTACGACACCATTATTATTGATACGCCGCCGGTATTGGCAGTCAGCGATGCGCTGGTACTGTCGCCGCTGGTCGATGCCACCATCATGGTGGTCAAAGCCGATGCGACACGACGTGGTCAGGTGAATCTGGCGCTGGGCCGGTTGGCACATGCTCATGCCCGTATCTATGGTGTGGTACTTAATCAACTGGATACCGGTAAAGCTGAGAACTACTATGGTCATGGTGGCTATGGCTATTATCAAACCTACGAACAGGCAGGCAAGAATGCATGATTGATCTGCATTGTCATTTATTACCGGGCATCGACGATGGTGCCCGGGATCTGGATGAGACACTGCAATTAATCCGGCAGGCACAGGCGCAAGGTATTCGCCGTATTGTCACCACCCCGCACTGGATGCCTGGTCGCTTCGACAACGATGCCAGCAAGGTACTGACCGAGTTAGCCGCCTTACAACAGGCATTGAAAGAGCACAACATTGAGCTACCCATCCGGGCAGCTCAGGAAGTTCGGATCAGCGATGCGCTGCTTGATGCTTTGCCACAGCAGCGTTTGTTATTTCTGGGCCAGTACCGCGACCAGAACGTGCTGTTGCTGGAGTTTCCACACAGCCATCTGACGCCTGGCTACGAGGTGTTGATCCGTTGGTTGCTGAAGCAAGGTATTCTCCCGATGATAGCTCACCCAGAGCGGAATCGGGAGCTGCTGGAGCATCCGGGCCGGATCAAGGTATTGCAGCAGTTTGGTTGTCTGTTTCAGTTGACTGCGTCATCCTTGCTGGGGGATATGGGCAGCGACAGCCAGTTGCTGGCCGAGCGTTACCTGCAAGATGGCATTTTCGATATTATCGCAACCGATACCCATTCGTTAAAACGACGTCCGCCACGTTTGGCTGAAGCCCGTGAGCGGGCTGCTGAGCTGCTGGGTTCGGCGCATGCCCAACAGCTGGTGTTTGATACACCGCAGCACATCAGCGATGCGCTGTTCCGGGATGCCAGCTAATGCACAGCAGTAGTCTGTTGGCGATTATTGCGCTTCCTTTGTTGTGTTGGCAACTGCTGGTACTTAGCCAGCAAGGCTTGGCCAGCGCGCATCATTTTAAAAACCGCTACTACCTGCAGCAGTGGCAGCAATCGGACGTTTCGGCAGAAAGTTATCAGGACGCTTTGCGCAGTGCTCAGCTTGCCATGCAGAAAAGCCCGGCGCATCCACATTATGTTCTCAGTTTAGCTAAGACCCTGGAGTGGGGCCTGTTTGCCGGGCTGGAGACGTCGCCAGAGCCATCATTAGCCTTTTTGTACGAACATGCCATAGCCTTGCGGCCAGGCTGGCCAAATGCCTATGCTGACTACGCCTGGAGCAAAGCCTATCTTGAGGGGGATCTTGCCAGTAGCATGCAGTTACTGCGTCAGGCCAGAAAGTTTGGTCCTTATGCGGACGAAGTGCTGGAAAAGCATGCCAGCATCGGTTTGGATCATTGGCAATACCTAGGTGTGGATGACAAATTCTACCTGCTGGATGTGTTTGCAGTGATGAGCCAATCGCACTGGCGTATTTACCGGGTATTGCAGCAACAGGTGGAAGGGCATGCACAGCAGCGGTTGATTTGCCGTTATTTGCTAAATCAACCACTAAGCCCTGATCATGCCACCCGACTGGAGCGTCAGCTTTGCCGCCGTTTTGCTGGCAGGTAGCGCGCCATCACCGCCATCGCCAGGATGGTGCAAAACAATAAAGTATTGGCCGGCGCCTGCAGGCTGAAATCCACACTGCTGTGAAACAACATATGCACCATGGCCATGGCTGCCCCAAAGCCTACCCCCTGATACAGCTTGGTCTGGCGCTGCTGCATACTGCGAAGTGCCAGCCACAAAGCTATCAGTAACCACAGCCCTAATAGCATCGTTACCGGAACGCCCAGTTCAATGGCAAATTGCAGGTAATCGTTGTGGGCGTGGTCGTAAAAGCCGGCAAAAGAGTATTGCTGCCAGCCTGGGAATACGGTGTAAAAACTGCCACCGCCAGTGCCGGTTAACCAATGCTCTTGCAACAGCGGTATACTATGCAGCACCACTTCGTCTCTGGTTTCACTGGCAAAACTGGTCTCTTGCAGACGCTCTTTTACCTTATCGACCCCAAACATCGAGCCAATGATGATCATGTCCAGCACAAAGATACTAAGCACCACGGGCTTCAACCAGCGGGGTGGGTTGCGATACAGCCACAGCGCCAGCAAGGATACAATGGCCAGTGCCGCAAAGAAACCTGCATTGCCCATACGGGAGCGGCTCATCACCAATGCCAGTATCATCACCACCACCGCGAGGCGTAGCAAGACTTTCTGGCTTAATAAGGCTGTACTTAGTTCGCGTAGCCACTGCCGGAAGCTCAGAGTGCGCTGTTGCCGGCTTAACTCACTTAGCATCCAGCCAATCGCCAAGGCCAGACAGAGGGCGATGTAGTTGGCAAAATGGTTCTGATAGACAAAGCTGCCTCTGGCTCTGTCCAGCTCTGGCAGGTTAAAAAACCAGGAGCCATGCATGCCGGCCAGATAGATGCTGCTGCCATAAGCGGCTTGCAGGGTGCCGGTAAGGATGATACCAGTCAGCAGTAGTTTCAAATCATCATGATTGCGGCAGTACTGGCTAAGCAGGTATAAAAACAAGGCCAGGTACAGGCTACGTTGCAGCATCATGGTGCTTTGAAAGGGATCAGCCGTGCTAAAGCCTGCTACCGCCTGTAATTGCAGGCAAAGTACCGCAGCCACCAGTAAAGGGCCAGCCACAATCAATGCCTGGTACTTATGGTGCCACCAGGGTTGACGGAACCAGGCGCTCACCAGGACATGGCCAATAGCCATCAGGGCAATCAAAGTATGCAACAGGCTCCAGGCCCAGATGCGGTTACTGCCCAAAGGCCAGGGAGCAAAAAAGACAATAGCAATAAGGCACCACAGCAGGGTGCGCTGAAAGCGGGGCAGGGCTGAAGTGCTTGCAATCATGAGGCCGGCTCTGTGAATTCAGCTACAAGGATACCGAATACAAAACAGGGCCTTGCAAGGCCCTGTTTTCGGAATGATGTCAGTACAGCTGGGAAAAGCTACTGCAATCAGTTGGTAGAGATGGTGCCACTGCCACCGCCAGTACCGCCACCAAAGCCAACAGTGCCTGGTGCAGGGGCTGCTGCAGCTCCGGCCGGAGCCAGTGGGCCAGCAGCGGTTGCGGTATCAAGCGCACTGGTTACCAGGGATGGGTCTACACCAGCCAGCAAAGAGGCTGCCAGCAGGTTGTCGGCTGGAACACCAGCAGCTGCTGATTTACGCAAAATAGACAGAATCAGTTCTTCATCACCAGCCGCTTGCTCCAGCGCATAACGGATAACATCTTCCGCTTCGTTTACATCCGTTGGCAGCTCGCCATTTAACACATACTGATCGATGTACTGAGCCATGCTCAGTGATTGGTCGGCACGCTCAGCGTAAGCACGCTCAATATCTGCAACACCGATAGCTGCAGCCTGAAAACCGACTGTTAACATCGCAGCGGCCAGGATGCCTTTTGTCATATGCTTTACCATAACGTTCCCTCATTGTAGGCGGATTAAAGAATTTTCTATTAGTGATTCTAAACTAGTTTTCCCGCCATTGCACAGCTTTTCTTGTGACACTACCGTGAATTTTTGTTCGACAGCGATACCATGGCCTTGTAAACCGTCCAGATGCAGTTGTTGGCACAACTCTTCCACAGCGGCATGTTCAATGCTGGCTGCCAGTACCTTAATGCCGATGCCATGACAAATCTGCACCATGCTTTGTACATAGAAACGGGTTTTTTCATCCTCTAAGTGCCGGATCAGACTGCCATCCACCTTTACAAAATCGACATCCAGTTTAAGCATGTAGTGAAACGCCGATAAACTGGCACCAAATTGATCGATCACCACGCGGATTTGCCGGGCTTTGAACGCATCCACCAAGGCTGTCAGATGATCCGGGGCTTGCAAAAAAGCACTTTCTTTGATTTCGAACAGCAGCGGTGGCAAATCGGCTTGCAACACATCCAGCAGTTGCAACAACCAGTCTTGTTGTTCCGGATCTTTAATAAAGGCGTTGCTCAGATTGATGGCAACCGGGGTCTGCTCTACCCCTTGCAGGCGCCACAGGGTGTAACACAACACCGCCTTTTCCAGCGGCAAAGCCAGTTGCAAGCGTTCTGCCATGGCAAAGGTCTCTGCGGTAGAGAGTTGTTGTTGTTGGTAGCGAAAGCGCACAAAGCTCTCGATATACAGGGGCTCTTTACCGGTGTTAACGACCGGTTGCAGGATCCAGTCAAAATAACTGCTCATCGCCTCGCACTGCTGCAAAAAGCTTGCTTTATCACGAATAGGCTCGTCACTGCTAAGGCGGGTATAAGGTGCCAGCAGTGTCTGCCAGGTTTCACGGCTAAAGGTGGGGTGCTTTGGATCGGCAAGGTGCGGATGGCTGCTGGTATCCAATCGCTGCATGCAATCGGTAAAGGATTCGTTTGCTAACACCCTGGTCATCCGGCAGCGGGCAAAGCCCGCCGGAAATGCATCCGACTGCAGCCGGGTTGCTTCATCATTCAGAGCTTGCAGCAGATGGTTTGCTGCCTGCTCACTGCACCAGGCCAGGATCGCAAACTCCGAACCGGATAAACGGTACAAAGCAGAATGCTGCTCCGGCAGCAACCGGGCAAAGTGCCCGGCTGCCTGGCAGACGTAAGCATCGCCATGGCTGTAACCATCGCGGGTATTGATGGCTGTCAGAGAGGGTAAGTCCAGCATCAGTAAAGCCAATTGATCACCGGCGGCAGTGGCGTCATCACGCCATAGCTCGAATTGTTGCAATAAGGCCCGGCGGTTTCTCAGACCAGTCAGGCTGTCTTTATAGACTTCTGTTGACAGACGCTCTGCATTCAAGGTTTGCTCCTGAAAGCTTTGTGCAATGGTGGCAACCATTCGGTTAAGCGCGTGCACCACGCTGCGCAGTTCCAGCGTAAAAGGCTGTTCAGGGTTTGGCGTAAAATCTTTGCGCATTACCGCTTCGGCTTGCCGGTGAATGCTGTGCAGCGGTCGCAATACCCGTTGCAGTATCAGATAGCCGGCTACCAGGCACAGCAGCAGGGCGATCAGCATGCGACTGCTTAATTGCTGCGCCTGATGCCATAAGGCCTGGTAAGCAGCGCCCGGGTGCGATTGCACCAGCAGGCGGCCGGCCGGGATCCAGCCATTGGAGACCTCGGTACTCATCAACGGTGGTGCCAACGGAAATAAGCGACTGAACCAGGCCGGTATCGAGTGGGGCACCGCCGGGTAATGGCGTTGGAAAACCACCTCACCGCTTAAGGTTTCAAACTGGATCTGTTGGTAATAGCCAGAGTCAAACAAGGCACTGGCCATGGTTTCAGCCAGCACCAGGCCCTGCTCATCGAGGTAGGGCGCGATCGACAAGCCCAGGTGATGGGCCGCATCCTGCGCATGCGATGCCAGTTGCTGTTGCTGGTAATGCCGCATGCCATTGATGTTGGTGTAAAGTGCAGCGGCATAGGCCACCAGGGCCAGCGCAACCACCAGGGCATAAATCTGTGTTTTAAGGGATAATCCGGCCATTGTGTCCTCGTTGCATTATTCGCCTCGCTCAATGCGTTCCAGCAGCACTGTCCAGTCCCGTACGCCGGGACTGTTGGGTACTTTTTGTCCTAAGCCCTGTGCGCGCGCCATCCATAGCCCCTGGCCATTAAAGGAGTACACAGGCCGTAAATCGGTGCGTTCATTGGCAGGCAGGATCCGGTTGGTCAGGTTGTCCAGCACCAGGGGAAATTGATCCGGCTCTTCAAAGTAAATCAGCACCATATGAGGTTCGTCGATGCTCAGCGCCCGCACATACATTAAGCGAAGGCGTTCTTCAGGCACTCCCAGCGCCCGTAAGCTGGCATATTTTAAAATCACATAGTCTTCACAGTCACCTTTGCCGGTGCCTAATGTTTCCAGTGGGGTAGCCCAGTAGTCATTCTGCCCCCAATGCTCCAGATCAGAGGCGTAGCCCACGGTATCATTGGCAAAGCGATTCACTGCCTGCAGCATGGTGTGAATGTCACTTTGCCGGTGTTGATCCAGCAAGCGCTGCCAACGTTCTACCCGAAAGCGTCCGGCACGGCCATAGCGCTCTTCCACCGACCGAAGCATGCTATCGGTAATGCGAAAATGCTCCAGTGTACTCCAGCCAGAGCTGGCACAGAGCAACAACAGCAACAGAGCTGCCGTACTGAATAACCACCGAACCGCAACTTTAGCCGGCATGATGACTCATAGTATCCGATTCTCCGCCAGTAAAGCATAACGCAAAAGGTTGATACATAAAGTACATTACTATACCTGACTCTGGTACAGCTGCAATACTGTACGTTTTCGTCATAAATTATTCATCAATTCCTTTTAACCTGAGGGGCATGATGATAGAATTGCCGCCCGATAGCTACAAGCGGAAAGCTATCATTTTCGCGCGGTACAAGGACGAACCAGTAAAACGCAGGCTTGCTCCTTACCGTTTTTTGTTTATTATTTGTTATGGAAAACGCCATGTCTTCTTCCTCTTATTCTTCAGTAGGCGCTCCTCGTGTAACCAAAGCTGTTATTCCGGTTGCAGGCCTTGGCACCCGCATGCTGCCAGCGACCAAAGCCATTCCAAAAGAAATGTTGACCGTGGTGGATAAACCGCTGATCCAACATGTGGTACAAGAGGCTGTAGCCGCCGGTATCACTGAAATCGTGTTGGTGACGCATTCGTCCAAGAACAGCATTGAAAACCACTTTGATAAAAGCTTCGAGCTGGAGGCCACGCTGGAAAAGCGGGTAAAACGCCAGCTGCTGGAAGATGTGCGTAGCATAGTTCCTAAAAACGTCACTATTATTTCGGTGCGTCAGCCGGTCGCGCTGGGCCTGGGCCATGCCATTTTGTGTGCCCGTCCGGTCATTGGTGACGTGCCATTTGCCGTGATGTTGCCGGATGTGTTGATTGATCCTTTTCAAAGCAATCTGAAGCAGGATAATTTAGCGGCCATGTTGCTGCGTTATCAGCAAAGCCAGGCCAGCCAGATTATGGTGGAACCTGTGCCACAAAATCTGGTCGATCAATACGGCGTAGTCGATATTGGCGAGCAAAGCCTGGCTGCCGGCAAGACCGCACCGGTGCTGGATATGGTGGAAAAGCCTGCGGTGGATGAAGCGCCCAGCAACTTTGCCATTACCGGTCGTTATGTGTTGTCTGCCGCCATTTGGGATTTGCTGGAATTCACCCCGCCAGGTGCCGGCGATGAAATTCAGCTGACCGATGCCTTGCATCAATTGCGCTTGCTGGAAGCGGTAGAAGCCTATCGCATTCTGGGGAAAAGCCATGATTGCGGCAACAAGCTGGGGTTAATTACCGCCAATCTCGAGTTTGCTTTGCAGCATCCGTCTCTGGGCGCACCTTTGCGGGCGCAGATGGAAAAATTACTGCAGGCATCCGCTACAGACAAAAAAGTGGTGCAGTTGGCAGCCCAGTCGTCTTAACGATTGCCAACAGGCGTAGCTAAGCTTCCAGCGCTGGCTGCGCTTTTGTTATTGTTTTCAATTTTTTGCTTACTTCCAGAGTAAAGCTTCCAAAGGTACTAGCGCATGAAAGTAACAGTTTTTGGTATTGGGTATGTCGGGCTGGTGCAAGCTGCTGTGATGGCAGAAGTAGGGCACGATGTGGTCTGTGTCGACGTTGATCAAACGAAAGTAGATAACCTGAAAAAAGGCATTATTCCTATTTACGAGCCGGGCCTGACCCCGCTGGTAGAAGAGCACTATGCCTCTGGCCGCCTGCAATTTACCACCGATGCCAAAGAGGCTGTAGCCCATGGCGATGTCCAGTTTATCGCCGTAGGGACGCCACCGGATGAAGATGGCTCGGCCGATTTAAAATACGTGCTGGCGGTGGCAGAAACCATTGCTACTTACATGTCAGAGCCAAAAGTGATTATTACCAAATCCACCGTTCCGGTTGGCACTGCCGATAAAGTCACGGCCAAAGTGCAGCAGACTTTGCAAAGCCTGAACAAATCGCTGGCATTTGATGTGGTCTCTAATCCTGAGTTCTTAAAAGAAGGCGCGGCAGTAAACGATTGCATGCGACCGGACCGCATTGTGGTGGGTACCTTTAATGAGCGCCCGGTGGATTTGATGCGTGAGTTGTACGAGCCCTTTAACCGCAACCACGACAAAATGGTGTTTATGGATGTGCGTTCCGCCGAACTGACCAAGTACGCCGCGAACTGCATGCTGGCAACCAAAATCAGCTTTATGAATGAAATGGCCAACCTGGCCGAGTTGCTGGGTGCCGATATTGAGCATGTGCGTAAAGGCATTGGTTCCGACCCGCGTATCGGCTACCACTTTATTTACCCTGGCTGCGGTTATGGCGGTTCCTGCTTCCCGAAAGATGTGCAGGCGCTGATCCGCACCTCGGAAGGTGAGCAGTACCAGCCCAAAATTCTGCAGGCGGTCGAAGCGGTGAATAACCAGCAAAAATACAAATTGCCCAACCTGGTAAAGCGTCATTTTGGTGAGCAGCTGGCCGGTAAAACCTTTGCGCTTTGGGGCTTAAGTTTTAAACCAAACACCGATGATATGCGTGAAGCCAGCAGCCGGGTACTGATTGACGAGCTGACTGCAGCAGGGGCTACCATCAAAGCTTTCGATCCGGAAGCCATGGAAGAAACCCAACGTATCTATGGCGTGCGGGATGATCTGGAGCTGGTAGGTACCAAAGAAGCCGCCTTAAAAGGCGCGGATGCTTTAATTATCTGTACGGAGTGGAAACAGTTCCGGGCACCGGATTTTGATGTGATTAAGCAGCAATTAAAGCAAGCGGTGTTGTTTGATGGCCGCAATATGTTTGAACCGCAACGCCTTAGCAAAAAAGGCTTTATCTATTACGCCATCGGGCGTGGTGAAACGGTCAAAAAGGTGAGTGTCTGATATGAAGGTTCTGGTAACCGGTGCCGCAGGCTTTATCGGCATGCATACGGCAAAAGCCTTGCTGGAGCAGGGCCATGAAGTAGTGGGGCTGGATAACCTGAATGATTACTACGATCCGGCTTTAAAGCAGGCCCGGTTGGCGCAATTGCAGCCATACAATCAGTTTCGCTTTGTGCAGCTGGATTTAGCCGACCGCGACGGCATGGCGGCGCTGTTTGCCTGTGAGCAGTTTCAGCGTGTGGTGCATCTGGCTGCACAAGCCGGGGTGCGCTACAGCCTGCAAAACCCAATGGCCTACGTGGATTCCAACCTGGTTGGCATGATGACTATTTTGGAAGGATGCCGCCATCACAAGGTCGAGCATTTGGTGTATGCCAGCTCCAGCTCGGTGTATGGCAACCAGCACAAAGTGCCCTTTAGCGAAACCGACCCGGTGGATACGCCCATTTCATTGTATGCTGCCAGTAAAAAAGCCAATGAGCTGATGGCGCATACCTACAGCCATTTGTATCAGTTGCCAACCACAGGGCTGCGCTTTTTCACAGTGTATGGCCCCTGGGGCCGGCCCGATATGGCGCCATGGCTTTTTACCGAAGCCATCAGCCAGGGCAAGCCGATTAAGGTGTTTAATCATGGTGATCTGATGCGCGACTTCACCTACATCGACGATATCGTTGAAGGGGTTGTCCGCACGGCCGATGCGGTTCCTACAAGCAGTGCAGAGCAACCGGTGCCTTACCGCTTGTACAATATTGGCAACCATCAGCCGGTGCAACTGGAAAGCTTTATTCAAACCATTGAGCAAGCGCTGAATACCACCGCAGATAAAACCTATTTACCCATGCAGCCGGGCGATGTGTATCAGACCTACGCCGATGTGGCTGCACTTAGCAGTGCGACCGGCTTTTCACCGAAAACCCCGCTAGCTGAAGGAATCGGCCACTTTGTGGCCTGGTACCAAGCCTATACCACAGGGTATTACAAGCATGTTTGAACCAATCTTCGATACCGTCAATGTAGGCGGAATAGAGACTGCCCGGCTTGGGCGCAAGGACCTGGCCAGGCTGGTCGGTAATATCTGCGCCCACTACAGCGAGCAGAACAAAGCGCAACCCTTTGTTATTTTCAGCAACAATGGCCATGCTATTTCCATCTACAACTCCGATGCCGAGGCAAAAACACAGATGGATCAAGCGGATCTGGTGCATGCCGATGGCCAGAGCGTGGTGAGTTTTTCCCGCTGGTTTAACAAAGGCAACGCCATTCCAGAGCGCACTGCCACTACGGATATGATCCACGATATTCCTAACTTTTACGAAGGAACGCTCA
The DNA here is from genome assembly GCF_036327005.1 of Alkalimonas mucilaginosa. NCBI lineage: Bacteria > Pseudomonadati > Pseudomonadota > Gammaproteobacteria > Alkalimonas > Alkalimonas mucilaginosa. The sequence goes on along the minus strand of NZ_JAUGZK010000006.1, from coordinate 8,036 downwards.
AGCATTTTTTGCTGGGTGGCAAGGAAAGCTCGGTTACCAAAGCAGCCGATGTCTTAGCACAGAGCTACCCGAATTTTCAGGTGGTAGGGGTGCAGCATGGCTACTTCAATGAAGCGGAAGAAACCGCCATTTGCGATGCCATCAATGCAGCAAAGCCCGATGTACTCTGGGTGGGCCTTGGCAAACCGAAAGAGCAAATTTTCTGTATTCGCAACAAGCAGCGCCTGAATGTGCCGGTGATTATTTCGTGCGGTGGCTGTTACAACTACATTACCGGCGAATACCCCAGAGCCCCGATGTGGATGCAAAAAGCAGGGATGGAGTGGCTGTTTCGGATGGCAAATGATCCGAAAAAGCTGTTTTGGCGCTACGCGGTGACCAATCCGCATGCGATTTATTGTGTGCTGAAGCATGGCCGAGCACAAAAGAACGTGGCAGCAGATGTCAACTAAACTGCCTTTTAAACGTGCTATCGCTGCCATTGGTGGCTCAGCAGGGATGGCACTGACAAGCTTGGTACTTGCGCTGTGTCTGATGCAGCAAGCTTCTGTTGAGGCTTATGGTCTTTTTGCTTTTCTATTAATTACACAAGCACTGGCAAACGGTTTCTCTAATGCCATGCTTGGTTCGCCATTGCTAATTGCACTAAGTGAGCTAGAAGGTTCTGATAATGACGATGCAAAAGCAAAGGTGCATAGCTTTATGCTGGCAAACGTTTTGCTTTGCCTTGTATTTGCTGTCATTCAGGCATCTATAGTCTATAGCTTTACCAAAGCACCTTGGTTAAGCAGTATCTATGCTTTTAGCGCTTTTATCACCACATTACGCTGGTTTGGTCGCTCTTACTGCAACAACAGCCACCAACACAGTAAAGTAGTTATCTCTGATGCTTGCTATTCTGCACTCAGTTTAGTTGGCGCTTGCGCTCTATTCTTTACTCAAAACGTTAGCTTAGAAAGCTTTGGTATTTTAACTGCTGCAGCTGCTTTACTGGCTACGCCATTGCTTGGCAGTCGATATTTAAAGCCCCAGTTCACTTCGGCATTTCGTGCCGGTTTTAAAGGGTTTAGGGAAGGTTGGAACAAGCAGGGTAAGCATGCATTAGTTGGTGTATTAACTACTGAAGGTACACTCAACTCTCACTCTTACATGGTCACCTTCTTTTTTGGGCCAGCAGCTTTTGCGCCAATTGCAGCAGCTGGACTACTTTTTCGCCCGGTTATGGTAGTACTAACCAGTCTGTCCCAAATAGAGCGTCCTCGAATAAGACAGTTGTTGTCTAATGGTCTTGTTACAGAAGCTAAATTTTCTTTGTTCCGCTACAGACTGGTTAATGTCGGATTTTGGTCCTTGAACTGCATTGGTGCAGCGATTGTTCTGATATTTTTTGTCGACTTTTATTGGAAAGATAGCCAAAGTGTTCATGCATTACTCTGGGCAACTATGTTATATGCATTGATTCGTGGAAGTCGCTCTTTGAGTAGCACCTATAATGTTTTTTTACAAGCAGCAGATCAGTTTAAGGCTCTTAGCTTTGTAACATTAAAAACATCGTTGCTAACCATTCCGTTGGTGTTTATTTCTATGCGACTATTCGAACCATCATTTTCGTTAGTAGGTATATTAATTGGCGAACTGATGGCTTTTTATCTGTTGACTCGTCTTTATCGTGGAGTGAAATGATCGTATGGAATCACTGAAAGTCGTGATAGGTATACCAACCTACAAAAGGCCAGTTGGTCTTCACCGCCTATTGGATTCCATTGCTAAGCAAAGTTGTGATTTTACGCCCATTGTCCTGGTTGCAGACAACGAAGGTGATGGCGGGCAAGGGTTGCAGGTTGCAGAGCAGATGAAGACCGAGGGCTATCCTTGGGAGTTGCATGCAATACCAGTGAACGAGCGTGGTATTTCGCAGGTTCGTAATGCCTTGATGCAGTATGGCTTTGAGCAGCTTAACGCGACCCATCTGGCCATGATTGATGATGATGAATGGGTGGAGCCGCAATGGATAGCAGAATTAGTCAAAGTGCAACTGGCAACAGGTGCAGAGGTAGTGGGTGGTAGTGTATCGCCTGAGTTTGAGACCGAAAGACCGGATTGGGCCAAGGGCTTGCATATATACTATGAAAGTAATCCTGGGGTTTCAGGCAAAACTGAGCTGATTCAGGGAACAACCAATGTGCTGCTGTCTCGTTCCATTATTGAAAACTTTCCAACAGAGCGGTTTGATCCCTTTTATTCACTGGTAGGTGGTGGCGATAAAGAGTTCTTTACCCGTATTAAGCGGCTTGGGGCAAGTTTTGCGTTTGCGCATCAGGCACAAGCTCATGAGCTTTTCACTGCAAGCCGTCTCAACAAGAAATGGGCAATTGAAAGGGCATATCGTATTGGTGCAGGTGATATGCTAATTATCAAAAAACAGCAACCGGGTTTCTTAACTTGGGTCAAAGAGTTTTCGAAATTGTTTTTTGCTTTGATTTTATCGTTATGTCTCGTATTAATTTACTGGCTTGTACCACATAAAAGTATGAAAGCTAGGTTAAAGTTTACACGGCAACTAGGTAAGTTAAGTGCTCTCCTAGGTAAGCAGAAAGTTGTTTATAATAAAGTGCATGGTAGTTAGCTTTTGTTATGATTATACGTATTCCAAAATTCAATTATCAAAACGCAGCATCCCTGCTTTTAGGGTTACTACTGGCCTTTTCTTTTACTGGACTATCGCCATTTTCTACCAGTTCAGGTCTCGATATTGAATTGAGTGATACGGGAGGAGGAAGTTTCGCAAGACAGATTATCTTTATTTTTTTCTTTGGGGGAGCGCTTGCTATTTTCCTAAAAAAACAAAATGTTTCTGAGCTTCAAAAGATTCCTTTGCTACTACTCTTTATGGGATGGTGTTTCTTATCCATTTTCTGGGCAGACCATCCTGCTATTTCTGTGCGGCGAGTGGCACTTTTACTGATTACTGTTAGCACCATTTTCATGCTGATTAGCTGCATGACATTAGATCAAACTATAATATGCATAACAAGAGTTCTAGCAACTCTTGTTATTATTAGCTTGATTGCGATGCCTGTACTTCCAGGTGCTGTTCATACTGGTGCAGAGCTTTTTGATACAGGCCTGGAGGGTAACTGGAAAGGTATCTTTATCCATAAAAATCATGCTGGTCCAGCACTAATGGTGGCGATATCATTATTTTTATATCAGTACTATCATAAGAGATCTTATGTGTGGTTGGTTCTTGTTTTTTTAGCCTTTATATTTTTGGTTTTCACTAAGTCAAAAACAAGCATAGCACTTCTAATGCCATCATTAATGTTTGGGTATTTGCTATACAAGACTCTGCACCTGAAGTCATTTTCAAATATAGTTGGCATAATATATATCTGCATTCTATCACTTCTGTTTATACTACGAGAGCCTATTATTGATAGTTTTGTTTCTATATTAGATAATCCAGAGGCGTTTACTGGTCGTGCTACCATTTGGGATATAATCTTAAGGGCCATACAAGATCATTTTTGGTTTGGGATTGGCTATGGATCTGTTTGGAGTGTAGGCGAAGATATGTTGGTGGCTGAATATGCTTTTGGTTGGGTTGATTGGGTATTCACTTTGACACATGCTCACAACGGTTATTTAGAAGTTCTTATTTCACTCGGAATTATCGGTCTAACACTCTGTCTGGCGACATTTGTTATTATGCCTTTCTTTAAAGCGGTTAGCTTGAGTAACTCCTCAGTGCATCCGTTTATGTTTTTGTTTTTTTCATCATTTTTATTCTTTACGCTACATAACATGCTTGAAACTGATTTTTTAAATGCAACAGATGGAAGATGGTTTCTTATACTTATTTTCTACTTTACTCTTTATCTTAAAGGCAGTGAGTTAAAGCAAAAGAGGAGTTGGTAATAATGTCGAGGATTTTCGCTGCTGTATTTTTTTTATTTCTAAGTAGCTCCTTTTATTTTTGCAGCTTTCCACTGTTAAGTAGCGATAGCAGTAATCTATATACAACATATGAAAAGTATTTTTATGTTGGAGTGGCTTTGTCTAAAACAGACACAGCGGATGACATTGTAATGCAATCTGTTTTAGAAAATTTTAATAGCATGACACATGAATTTGCCATGAAGTGGTCTCAAGTTGAAACTAGTCCTGGAGTATACGACTTTTCCTATATGGACGATTTTGCTGGCATAGCTAACAAGAATAATTTTCGGCTTATCGGTCATACTTTAGTCTGGCATAAAGCTAACCCGAGCTGGCTATTCACAGATAGAGTTATGAACGACGATATGGCTCGAGATTTCTATCTGGAAGTTATGAGAAAGCACATTGCTACTATGGTAGCTCGATATAGAGGCAAAGTTCATGGATGGGATGTTGTTAATGAGGCATTTTATTACGATGGAAATTTTCGGCCTAGTCCATGGTTAAACTTGATTGGTAAGGATTATATTGAGAAAGCATTCGAATTTGCACATCAAGCAGATCCTGATGTGGAATTATACTACAACGATTATGGGCTTGTGGATAAATCAAAACAAGATGCTGTAGTCGAAATGATTCAACGCTTGCAAGAAAAGGGAGTTCCAATTCATGGTGTTGGGATACAAGGACACTACAGTTTAACTTATCCGGATCTTGAGCGTTTAGATAATGCTATTGCACGTTTTTCTGAATTAGGCTTGAAAGTCATGATTACTGAGCTGGATGTATCGGTATTACCTTTTCCCGGCCCAGAAGAAAGGGGCGAAGATGCAGAAATCAATCCTGCAAGAGTTCAAGAGCTAAACCCATACTCTGAAGGGTTACCAGATGAGGCTATGCAGCAGCTTACAGACCGTTATGTCGATTTGTTTTGTATATTCTTAAAGCATCGTGATGCTGTTAGCCGTGTTACTTTTTGGGGAGTTACAGACGCACGAAGTTGGCGGAATGACTGGCCGGTGAAAGGACGAACAGATCATCCCTTATTGTATGATAGAAACATGCAGCCTAAACCAGTTGTGCCAGCTCTGGTTGATTTGGCAACCAATTACCAAGAAACTTGCGCCCATCTTTGGACAGAGAAGGAATAAAAATGTCCGTTACTCCACTTTTCAGCGTAGTAATACCTGCGTATAACCGCGCCCATTCTATTCGGCAAGCAATAGATTCAGTTTTAAAGCAAACGGAACAACGCTTTGAAATTATTGTTGTTGATGATGGCTCAACCGATAATACCGATGCAGTGCTGGATGAGGTAAAGAAAGTTGAGCCCCGGCTGCATTATATTAAGCAGCAGAATGGCGGTGCTACCAATGCTAGAAATACTGGTATTAAAGCAGCTAAAGGCAGCTACATTGCCTTTTTAGATTCAGACGATGTTTTTTTACCTGAGCATTTAGCACAAGCTTTGCCTGTGCTGGAAAGTGGTAACAGTCGTTGTACCTTTACCCAGGTGCAGGTAGATCGGGGAAATGAAGTCTCCTTTCTAAAGCCTAGTCGGGGCCCTAAAGAGAGCGAAGTTTTTAGTGAGTACCTACTTTGCAATAAAGGCTTTGTTCAAACAAGTACATTGATTGTTCCGTCAGAACTGGCCAAGTCAGTGATGTACGATGAGCTTATTGGCTATGGTGATGATATGGATTTTGCCATCAGGCTGGTGGCTGCTGGTGCAAAAATAACTATGCTGGAGAAGCCTGGTGCTATCTGGCAAGACCATTGGTCGGATAGCAGACTGTCTAGTGTTATTGATCCCGTTAAACGAATTGCCTGGTTAGATAGAACAAAACCACTGCTTACCAAGCGGGCCTATTATGCTGTTTTGGGACGTTCGGTTGCTAAAGGCTATGCACAACAAGGAAAGAAATTTAAAGGCCTATCCTGTTATTTCAAATCTCTGTTTAATGGGGGCTTTACACCAAAAACAGCAGTGATGTACTTCTTTCAGGTGTCTTTAAATCAGAAGCAATATCGAAAATTCTCTGATTTTTTAGCAAAGCTTGGTTTTCGCCCATAACAGGGAATATTTGGTCGAGTATATAATGGATAAAACAAGTGTTGTGCAATCATTAAAGGTTGTAGTGTCAAAGCTCACCAGGTTTGTCGGTGATGTTACCTTTTGCAAGGCTCTTTTCTTTATAAAAAACAGACGCGCTATCAATCTAGACAATCCAGTTAGTTTTTCAGAGAAATTGTATTGGTTAAAGCTTTTTGGTGGTTTAGAACACTATTCAAAGTATGTCGATAAAGTCGCGGTTAAAGACTATGTTCGATCAAAGCAACTTGAGTCGATTTTGATTCCAACCTTAGCCGTTTATGATTGTGCCGAAGAATTTTCTTTAAACAGCTTACCGAGTCGCTTTGTCCTTAAACTAAATAATGCTTCCGGTTACAACCTGGTTGTGACTGATAAAACAAAATTTTCAGAAGCGCAATTACGAAAAATGATCGCTAAATGGCTGAAAATTGACTTCTATCTGATTACTCGTGAGCAGCAGTACAAGCCAATAAAGAACCAGGTGATTGCTGAGGAGTTCGTTGAATTTGGCGCTGAAAAGGCATTGTTAGACTACAAGGTCTATTGCTTTCATGGAAAACCTCACATGATACAGGTTATATCGGAGCGCTCTGGGTTCGACCAGCAGCATACCTATTACGATACAGACTGGAATCTTTTAAACCTTTCCAGAAAAGAGTATCCGGCCGGAAAGGCTGTGAGTAAGCCTGAAAAATTATCTGACATGCTTTATTACGCTGAGCTACTAGCACCTGACTTTCCATTTTGCCGGGTAGATTTTTACCTTGTTGATAATAAAGTGCTATTCGGTGAAATTACCTTTATTCCGGCAAATGCGAACCTTAATTTCTTGCCTGCTAGCAAAGATGTGCGGTTAGCGTCATTAATAAGATTCCAAAATCTGCTTTAATTGAATTTTTTACACATGCTTTATCTGCAACTAATTTTCATAATGTAAATATTAGGTGATCTAATGCAAGGATATAAACGCGAGAAATGGATAGATGCAGTAAAAGGTTTGACGATTATAATGGTCGTTTTTCATCATGTTTTTTCTGGAGTGGATAGTGCTATTGGATTTGATGATTTTACAGTCTCAGTCTATAACTTGCTGGTTCCTATTAGAATGCCACTATTCTTCTTGGTCGCAGGACTATTTGCTAAGAAATCTTTGGATAGCTGTTTGACTGAGTTTGTAGATTCTAAGGTACTCCACTTTTTGTATTTCTATGTTGTTTGGAGTACTGTAAATGTCTTTACGCGTGCTGCATTTAGCGATTATGCCAATAATGCAGTTAACTACTTTGATTTGATTTATATTTTTTGGGAGCCTGTTTTTTCACCTTGGTTTCTTTATGCACTTTTTTTTGCATTTGTCACCTCTAGATTTATCAAACACTTAAATGTTTATTTTCAAATATTCTTAGCTCTTGCGCTCGCTATTTATATTAGTGATACAGCTGAAGGGAAAGTTGTTCTGTTCAGAGCTATAAAGCTTTTCCCCTTTTTCTTGGTTGGCCTCCATTTTTCTTCTGTAATTAGATTCTTAGTGAGCAGTAAATATAATTTTTTATTTCTTGCTTGCTCTTTCTTGTACTTGTCCTGTTCTCTCGTCGTATTTAACACGGGTCTACAACCATCAGATTGGTATGTATACTACTCAATGGCGCCGATTGGGATACTTCTTGTTATGTCAACTGTTTTTTTGATAAGTAAGTATATGAAACCAGTGTTTTTTGTTTTGAATTATACTGGCCAAAGGAGCTTGTACGTTTATGTTATGCACTTTGTTCCTGCGGCAGCTTGCAGGCCTCTACTCACTAAGATTGGATTCACCGATCCTTTAATAATAACATTTATAGGTACACTACTTGCCTTTCCTCTGTGCTTGCTCGCATATGAGATCACAAAGAATGTCAGTATTTTAAAGTTTTTATATAAGCGTCCTGATGTTTTTACTTTGAGTAAGAGTAAAAAATCTGTGTCTAGCGCATGATCTCTCACAGGTTATGAACAAAAGTTG